>CAZULF010000019.1:0-26543 GCA_964621215.1 uncultured Legionellales bacterium
TAGGATTATCGTTAGCCTCTTTTTCAGAAGAAGTTATTTTTTTAACCAGCGGAATCTCTCTGCTCACCGTCATTTCTTGCAACGACGTTAAAAGAGTCCATGCCTCTTCACTTTTCCCTTCATTCTTCAATGTCTCAGCTTGATGCTCCAGTATTTCCACCCCGAATAGTAATTGATAATACTCTACGGGAGGCAACGATTTGCCAGAAAAATTCAAGCAAAATTCGAGTTGTTCGCTAACGGGTAAACTTTCAAAATGTATCATCCTGTCTTTGGCTTGACGATGGTAACTCCACTCATTTTCGATCACTAAAATTTCCGCGGCATTTTTCACTCTATCCTGTTGATGATGTAAGCCCGAGCGCGAACCCTTTCTATGATTTCTAATATCTTCCGTACCTCTGCGACTTGCCTGATTGATGAGATTACGTGAACTTTCTATATTGTTTTCCAGATTTGATAATGACGGACTTTTGCCACCATTCAACTCATCCACAAAATTATTATGAGCTTTTGTGACCTCTTTTGACGCTTTATCAGACTTTTTAGCATGACTTTTTATTTTTTCAATATCGCGCTTCTGATCAAAGTAACGAACCACTTTAATTGTGGTTAAAATTACTGCGATTGCTATACCAACATAGGGTAAGCACCCTACCAGCAGTTCAGCAGCCTCAGATAACGCGTAATCCTTAACTAACTCTTCAGTGCCCCATAAAGTAATGGCGATGACACCCCCTTTAGTGTTAAACCCTCCTCTTATATTAGTTGAAAGCTGCAATGTCATATAATGTTCATCGCCAACTCTTTCAACTTTAGGAAGTAATTTATCTATTAGAGAATCCATCCCTGGTGGTTTGGGCATGGCAAATCCACGCGATGAGGAACTAGAGGAATGTTGTGATGTTTCTGAGCTATTAGTCTCCAGCGCCAAAAAGTCATACAATTCTTGGTGTAGCCCTGCTCGTTTGCATACTGCCAGCATCGATTGATTAACCCTAGCATCTAACGTCCATGGATGTAAAGGATCATCGCCATCTACAAACTGATGTGGGTCATAGCCGAATTGCTGTAAGATATCTTTCATATCGGCTATATACGATGACTGTGCTCTGTGCATCTCATCAGCATACGTTACTTTTAGGCGGTTGATTGGCTCAGAAAGTGCTGTTTTGCCTTGGCGATATAGGCCTAAAAATTTTTGCAGCCAAGGCGTTTTTAACGCTTCCGCGATGCAAATTCCGGCCTCCAGTAACTCCAGTGGAACTTGAGGAGTTGTCTTGGCCTCAACAATGTTTTTATATTCCTGAACTGCGTGCTCTATCATGCTCTCTGTAATCTGACTATCTATACTTGACACCATATCCGTCAATACAATAAGCGGCGCAGCCGGTGGACAGGCTTTACATAGCATCAATACTGAAAAAACATGTGAACCCACTTCTAGGGAACTATTGTACATAGCAACGCCGACTCTTTCGATGATGGGTCTGTCTTTGGGAGTTTTTGCGTATTCGTGCGGTAACGTAAGCGCCCAACTTACACCAAATAAAACCGCATTAACACCCGGCAATGTTGAAAGATTAACCGGTGCCGATCGACCACCATTGTGCAACATCACCGGTTTTTTGCCCAATAGTGCTTCTTGGATTAAATCTGTTTTTAATGCCGTTGTATAAATGTTAAGTTTCCAACGCTCCAATGGAACACAGCGCGCTACAGCTTTAACAGATGGATCAAAATATATTGGTCCTTGATATCGTCCTGGCGCTTTAACCGGGTGATGAGCACTATAAACACGCGGTACAGTAGGATTCGATGGGCCCTGCGAATGACGAGGGGCGGGCGGTACAGTAGGACCCGATGGGGTCTGTGAATGACGAGGAATAGGCGATACCGTAGGATCCGATGGGGCCTGTGGATGTTGAGGGATAGGCGGTACCGTAGGACCCGATGGGGCCTGTGAATGATGAGGAATATGTGATGCATTAGAATCTGATGCGATACTTGGATCCAGAGAACGTTGCTTTATATGTTTCGGCGCTTTCCTCCAGCGATGAGCAGAAGATGTGTGCGATAAACTAGGATTCGCCTCAGAATTGGATCCTGCTCTATGAACTGCAACTGATTGTCTATGATGATTACTTTCATTAACCGTCGGATTATTCCTCTTTGCATAGGCAAACACGGGTTCTTTTGTTCCCACTATATCCGAGAAAGAAACACTTTTCTGGTGAGCAATTTGCAAAGGTTTTGTAAAAGGTACTTTCATTTGTGCTGGATGGTTTACATTCGACGCGTTATTTATTTTTGATGTATTTGCATAGATGTTTTGTTGCATTTTCGTCAAAAATGTATTAATGTTTTGATCGGTTCGCTGCTGAACCTGGTATAGTTTCAAGAAAGTACGCGTACTTAATATATCCCAAGGTGTCGCGGTGCTAAACGCCAAAGTGAATTTTTTACTTTTTTCATCCTGTATTTTAATGACCGAACTCGCACAGATATTCTCTTTAAAAAAGAGATACAAGGGATGATCGGTCGTGATTTCATTGTTGCAGCCACCTGTGCGATATCCCGAAAAATAAAACCCATTGAAAGAAAGCGGAATACTAACATCGGATAAAATAGCTTGATAAGCTTCTCGCAGCGCTGGCTGCACAGTTTCTTGTGTCTGTCCAACCACTGCATCGATAATAGCGCGACGTGACATACTGCAACTATCGACTATGGTATTAAACCAAGGGCTGTCCAAATTAACTGTTAATAAGGCGTAATTTTGAGGATATAAAAAATCCTGAAATTCTTGTTCAAATAAATCCACACCAATTAAGTCTTGTGCGGATTGATTTTTATAATACTGAGTATTTAACTCTCTAAAAGCCTTTCTTACAGCATTGACATTTTCACGGTTAAATAAATCTAAATTCAAAAATGTATGGCAAAACGCATTGGGTACAACACAATCTGGAATGGGACTAAGGTTTGTTTTTAGATGCACTAGTAGCGATGGTTTGATAGGATACTCCCCACTAATCAACGTCAACTTATACTCAGTAAAATCAAATGTCTGATAGGCTATATTATGCCTGCTGGTTGAAACCTGTTCCTGCATTTTTGATACAGTAGGTGAGCTGCTGCTACTCTCGCTAAAATGATTGGCTTCACTTAACGTAGCGTGGTGACCTGATCGCTGTGAGTAGTCCATTACATACGCTTCAATTTCCCTATATAAACTCGGCATAATTTTACGAGAAATTTCGTCATTTTCAGCCATCGCAGTAACAGCCCAGGCTAATTGTTCAGCGCTTCTGTCTACAATAGAATACCCATTTGGCATTTTAAAAATAAAATCTGAAATTGTTTTTTCTGCAGAGTTATAGCCTGCTCGCGCTCTATTAAATCGCCAATAATCTTCACAGAGAGCCCGACGCATTCTCTTGGCTATTACTATGTTTTTGTCATCACACATGAAATCAAATTTTGCTAAAGGCAAAATCGCATGAGTCCATTCATGGATAATTCCAAGCCACAACTCATTTGTATTAGCTGATGGCACATAAATGTCATTCCTATTTGCCTCAAAAAAAATTACCGCCGATATATCGGACGAAAGTTTAATACAATCTATAGCATTAACACTGACATTCCCTGCCCTCATCTCCATACAGGCCAAGTGTGCAATTGTTCTTACAACGTCAGAACAATTTTCTGATGAAAAAAAGGCTGGTATAATACATTGTAATGCGAGCTCTGTTTTATAATTATCTACCAAAAAGGGCACGCCATTACAGTTAAATCGCTTTAAGTTTTTCTTGGCATTGACTAAATTTTCCCATAATTCATCAGTCGACAATTGTCCTTCCAATAGGCAAGCGCGTGATTCCGGCTCTACTTTTTTTGACATGAATTTTGCTGGTTTTTTTTGTGCATTGATATCTATTTGAAAGTAATCATACGCTTGTGGAAAATATTGTTTGACTAAAGTATCGCCATAAATTTGGATTGCCGTTAATATGGATGCCATCATTTTATTGCGGAAAAGCTCGTCAATATGAAGGCGATTATTTAAAAAATCATCTTTCGCTTGTTGTAAGGCAAGAACAAATTCATTTTCTGATAGATTTTCACCCTGTTGCCGTATCACATACTCCTCAAAGGCTGCATCTATAATCCAAAAATATATTGTGGGGTAATGGTACTGTTCTGAATGCGGGAACAATGATAGATCTTGTATAGTTCCATCTCGTGCGGGAGGTTCTTGTAAATTAGCCGCTGCGGTTTTAGATGCGACTGCCTTTGCAAGCTTTAAGCACAGACTAAAATACCGAAACTGATTATTTTGCATTCTTGCGTTAAATGCTTTGTATCTAAATGACAACCCTTCCATCGCTTCTTCTAATTCTGCTTCAAAGCTGCCGTTCGCTACACTTAATGAAGCGTCATATAGCTCTTTAACATAATCCGGATGAAACGATTCTTTAAGTAACGTCAATAATTCTAACTTGCACTTGCGACCCAATGAAGGATAGCACCGACTCACTACGTTATCCAATATATGATTAATAGCTACTTGCACCTCTTGAGTGTGCAATGATTTATCCCAACAAATGAATTGATTACCTGCACTTTCGTGAATGACTAAATAATCATCATCCATCGAATAACCCGCACGGCGCGATCCTAACACTCTAATCATGTCAAAATGATTTAACATATATTGTTTTAAACACGAATCGTTATTCCAATCGTGTGGAAAAATACCCTGTTTGATATCAACGGCTAAAGCTTCATTTTCGTTTGCTATGGTAATTTTTGCGACCCGAACCGAATGCTCTTGATCAAACTGTAATTTCCCTTCTAAGATCCGGTTTTGTTTGGAAGGTTGATTGAGCGCATTAGCCTGCTCTTCAGCTGAATTACGATCAAACGAAACACAAAAGGCTTCGCCCTGTGGGCCATTCATCAGAATACTGGCTGCACATTCAGTGTTAGTACCATGGTAAACTGTTTTACCATCTAAATCGTCGTGGTCTTTGACTGCTATAGCTGCGTGCATCTGATCGAATTCATTCATTTGTTGGCTACGCTCAAGCGTGGTACGTAGCATATAATCAAAGGAAGTAGCATCGACAAAACCATAATAACGATTAAGATAATATTGCATTTCATGATTAGTCTTGATGACGGCATTTAAAAGGTTTAGTCCGCCAAACCATAAGCGAATAACGCCTGTGTTATCCGCGAATCGGTTGACATAATATAGACTTTCTGTATTTGAGAATTTTTCATCCGAAACTAAAAGCATCAATTCTTTATTTTTAACTTTTTGGTCTACTTTTTCCTGTAATAATGCAGCTATTCCTCCTACCTCTCGATTAGTCTGGCCAATATAATAGGCTCTTATGACCGCTTTTTCGGTATTACCATAGATACCTTTGTTCCCTTTAACATAGAATGCATATTGGATACCATCCACTTCAATAGGGGTTTCTAATTGTTTAATGATAAGCATAATAACTCCTGGCTAGTCTAAAATCGATGCACCTGGAATAGATGCAGTAATATTTTGTTGAGAGTTTGTATGTTGGTCCAGAAATCTCTGTTGAGACTCATTAAATACAGGCCATCTCCAAAAAAATGATGCCCAGCATGCTTGACCTTGACTAGCTACTTCAACTTCATGCAACGTTTTAAGGTTTTTGACAATAGGAGAAAATTCATTGTCTGGCAGCTGGTAATACGCTTTATAATGAGCAAGTAACTTTGGCAAAACTTCCATATCTTTATATAAAATATCCATTAAATATAGCACCATTTGTCCAACCTCTAATGAGCCTGTGATGGCTGCCTGAACTTCCTGTAAATTTTGCTGAGTGATGTGGGTTATTTCCTGCATCATAGTCTGCTGTTGTACTGGTGTTGAGGCATTATAACACTCTAATTTTCTAATTAATTCTTGTTGTTTCTCTCGAAGTATTTGAAGATCTTGCTGAGCTGTTTGAATAAGCTTCTTATTATATTGTGCTGCCCCAACTAGCACATACGCTCTAAAGTTTGGCTGATCCTCACCTACATAAGTATAAGATCCTTCAATCTCACCGGTTTCTTGATTAAATACGGTTGAATAGTAACTGCCATTACTAAGTTCTAATATATTATTTCGAAAAGATTCTGTTGTTACCCGACAAACTGTTTCATTACCAACGGTATCTTTGGTAATAATACGAAATTCACTAAAATTTGTTACTCGTCTATGTTCAGGTACTCGAATGCTTAAATCATACCAAAAATTTTGTAATATAACGCTTGGCAACATATTATATAGAAATGTCCATGAACGATGCTTACAAATAAACGTAGAACGTGCAAATAATTTTCGAGCTGGCTCGGTTTTAACAGGAGCTGATACAGTATAAACATCTTCTGGCGTTATACCATCATCACAATAAGCTCTTTCTTGATATGTAGCTAGCTTTGATTCTAATGCTTGTATTTGTTCGTTTATCTGTCCCATTTCCGTATGCAAAGGATTCTCTTGCTCCAATTGTATCGTGGCAGGCCTTTCATCATACGATCTTAATGCTTGTGCTAAGCGTTGGTATTCTTGATGAGTAGTAAATTGATGATGAATATTTTCAGCCAATTTTAATACCCAATTTTTTAAATCATTACGCTCATTATCGCTGGGTAATAAACCTAAATCTTCTATGCTGACAGGATGTTCTAATGATGTAATATCTAGGCTGTCTGGATTTAATACGCTCCAAGCTTGAAATTGTTTTTTCCTTTGGATAAATGATAAAAAATCATAGAGTTGCTGAGCACGTTGCTTTTTTTGGTTTCCTTCGAAATCTTGTGGGGGGGCGTGTTTATATTTATTGACTATTAAATTTTGTTGATTTCTAATAGTAATGAGTTTCTTTTGAATTGCCTCAAGTGTAACTTCTTCTCCTCGGAAAAACAGACTTATAGATTTTCTGACTTTTTTACTCATACCGAACAACAAGTGTAATCGTTTGAGCGTCTTGACAAAACCCTCCCCTCGATCAACCTTAAGCGCGTTAAAGTCAACCATAACAATAATGCCACGAATTGTTTTTGCGGCTTTTGCTGCTAAATACAGTGAAAGCGCCTCAGCTGAACGATGTGATTCATCGGTCCCCCAAAAACCCGGCGTATCGCACCAAACAGTATCTCCAGCGGTATAAAGATGAGCAGCTGTTGTTACAGAATCTTCGTTTCCCATAGGAGCAAAGACTGAATCTACGTTCAGTTCATCAGGATTTATGACATAAGAACCTTCTTCATCCTTTATAAAGTGATATCCCAGCATACGATTAATAAAACTACTTTTGCCAGAACCCGTAGGTCCAATCACTAAAAACAAATCTTTGCCTTTAGTTTCATAAATATTTTCAATGTCGTTTTTCATTATCTGAGCGAACTCTACAGCAAAGGTGCCGTATAAATATTCGGGCGCTTGATCGAAGGGTAAGTTAAGGAATGGCATGATAAAGGCTCCTGTATAAGTATATCTATATTGTAATGGTATTGGATTACAAACTAAATAAAATCGCAAGCAACGTCGGTCATTACAGCGCGATAGGTCAAACTTAGGTGACCTACCTGGCTTTTTTCGAACCACTCTTAATCTAGAGAAAACTGTCCTTGCTTTTATTAATAAAACAATCGGAGGATAGTAAGTGAAAAGGGTAATTATTTCATGTCGTCAAAATTACGTAAATAATTGGCTTACCAACGTCAAAAACGGAGATTTTAAGGACGTTAGATTCGAACCAATCCGGAGCTTGCTCCGGATAAGTTAAACTAATTAGGAATACGCTCCGTTTAAGTTATTACTAATTGATTGATTAATATAGATTTACCTGAAAAACAGTAATTGAATTTATACCCTGGCGACAATTTTTAGAAAAATTATGGGCTGGAAAGATTATACCGTCATACTAATTATTTTAATAAATTTGCTTCAATAATATGTCTTGCTAACTGAATTTTATTTTTGCTGCCAAAACGAACGCGCAAACGTTCAAGATACACTTCGACTGTGCGTGGAGAGAGAACGAGTCTGTTAGCGATTTCTTTTGAGGTATAGCCTTCTAACAAGTAATAAGCACATTGACGTTCACGCCGAGTAATATGCGCTTGTTGTTCGGTCGTTAATGTATGATTTTTATGGGTACCTATGTGGATAAGAAACTCAGCAAACTCCTGCTCTTGTTGCGGTATATTTTCCATTCCTTTCACTAAATATCCCCCTGTTGTCTTAGAGATATCACAGGACAAACTATAGGCTGCATTCAAATGATCATTCAAAAACAGTTGTTCTTTGAAGTAGGAGATAAAACTTTCTAATAGATCTGTATGCTGTAAATAAAAATTATTGATGGATGAGTGACCTGGTTTCGCTGCAAAGTGGTATAAATTTTTGATATTGTCTTCATTGTGAATCAGCGTAAAAATATGGCTAATGTCATGAGACCAAGCCAGTTGGTATAATTCTTCAGTTTTACCGTAAAATTGGACCGCATCCCACAAAAACACACGTTGATTTTTTTGTGGAACACTCATATGTAAATCAAAATTATAAAATCCTTGCTGATAGTATTGTGCTAAATAATACGGATCACTCGCATTAATGGCGACTTTATCTTGCTCATCGATGCGCACGTGACTAAAATAGCTAATGCCGAGCTTATCTAACGGTTTAACCACCGTTTTCATCTCTTCTGCATAGACAATGGAGGGGTGTTTCATGAGTAAGGTGTCTATCTTTCCTGTCATTTTCATACCATGGTTAATCATTCTACTCTCTAGGATTTTTCGTCAAAATGACGAATTTAAACAAATATTGATTGACAAAAGCTCTTTATTGTATATAATTTGAGCCATCATTAGGCCTATTTACCTACTATAAAAGATCATGCTTAAATCTGCCACTTTTTTTTCATCAACTAGCACCTCTCAGCAAAAACAACCAAGCTGGTCAATTTATAGACTTCCTGATGGATTAGCATACTCAGAGTATATTCCGTCACCTGAAAATAATGGGGAGTCGCTTTATAGGATGACGGATTTTCTTTATCTTCTTAAAAATCCGCACCCGCGTTCTCCAATAGACGATATACTCTTTGGAATACACCGCGGCGGGATTGTTTCTTTTATTTTAAACTTGCATATCGGAACCTATGAACAAGTTCATAAAATGATAAGGTCATTTATTCCCATAGAGCTAGGGCCGGTGTTTCATCGACCGTTAAACCTCAACTGCCGTAGTCCCAGACCCGCCATCACGCTCTCCGCTGATTATTTGAAACCTGTGGATCGTGATCGCACGAAAAGATTTATTGCTTTTATTGAACACCTTGCTCCGTTTGATCAGAAGCTGCGTTACCATGTCATAGAATTGCTTGAACGTGCACAACAAGTCGCTGAACTCTGCGCGAGGGGATTGGAGGAGCTCGTCTACTCACCGCATTCACAACATAAGGAAATACCGCCTCGACACTGGAAACCCCGACTGGATCTGGCGATTGATAAAAAGATAGCTAAATCCGTGCCTTTTTTACTGCACTCCAATACTGTTTCGCTCTCCTGGGGCGGTACTCAATATTATGATGAACGATGTGATAATCATTTCATCCCTGATATCCCACCCTTACATTTAGCGATTTTAGAAAATGATTTGGCTGGTGCGGTGGCTATCATACAGCAAGAACCGTTTACTTTATTTCAAAAAGATCCTTGGCGATGCAGGGCGTTAGATCTCGCCGTAGAATGTGGAACTGAAGAAATGTGCGTCACGATTCTGCCTTTTCTTGAAAAACTGCCTGCACCCAAGCAATATCAAAAAGAAGATATCATTCGATTAAAAATGCGAATTCCTGGATATTTGACCCTGCCGGGAATCCCAGAAAAGTGTGAGCCGCTCCGACATCCCTTATCGTCACTGACGCCTCTCAAAAGAGATACGCTTGTTTCACACTACCTTCAAAGATATGAGCAACAAGTCGGTCATAATCAACTCCCTCAACGGCATCCCATTCATGTAGCCACCATCGAGGGAAACTTGGATAAAATAGAAAATTTAGTTGCTCAAAACCGAGATTTATTAGTACTCAAGGATCCCTGGGGATACACGCCGCTTATCATTGCGACAGCCAATGATCATGTCCATATTGTTAAGTGGCTGATCAAGCAAGGTGTTAGTCTGGAAACCTATGCCTTTGAATTGAATCCCGGCATGTGCTATTTCAATCCTTTCCAAAATGCAAAATCAATTCAAATGATGCGATTGTTTTTATTTCATCAATGCTATGATATTAAAGCCGTGAGTTCGCATTTACAGGATTTTGTGGAAGACGGTAATGTAGAAGGCGTGGAAACATTATTATATTTTGGGTATGAAATTAAACCTAGAGCGAATGGTTTAACTTCATTAGCCTGGCTATTAGCCCATCCACATCATCCCAATGCAGCAAAAATGCTAAGTCTCTTTTTATCGTTTAAACAAGACTATGTACATGAGGGACCTTATGATGAAAATTTATCAAAAGAATTCACGAATTTTTTAATCCAACATAATCTGGCGATCACACGCCAAAAAATTAATAGAAGATACCGTCCGGAAATTCAGAGCGTGCTCTTTGATAAAGAGACCCATGCTATCAAAACATTCATGGTTTGTCTCAGAAAAATGGATGATTCAACAACTAAAACCATCAAAATTACCTCGTCTATTCAACCCAATGCATATATTACCTTCGCCGAACGCTGGCAAATTGGAGAACTTTGGATGGCTAACTTTAGCTTAATTCCCATTTCCATTTCTCAATTTTTTAGTGTATTAACATCGGCAATACCTAAAATGATTGAATTTGTTTTACCCTCGCCCGATCCCCAACGAAAATCATTTATTGATATAGGCAAGTCGGGCTCGCGAGTGATTTATTTTTTTTATTTTGAGCTAATCAAAAGTTTCCATGACTCTGTTGGCGACTTTATTCTATTTTATGGTCAAGCTGCTGCAGTTCACCGTTTATATAGTACATTACGATTAGTGAATTTAACTTTTAGAGTTCCTCATACCGTAAAAAAATTATATCCGGAAATGCGGGTATTTGCTTATTTTAAAGGGTTACGTCCCGGTTGGTCGGCGAGTTTTTTACCTACGAGTAATAGCGCACCTTTTTATTTTCCTAAAGTAAAATATAACATGGATCTTATGAAACATATTGTTGAATTGACTGGTGATACCTTACTAGAAGACAATACTGTTCGAGCTCATATGAGTGTCAATAATCAAGAAATGCCACCACAACGTTATGACATGCGCGAGCATTGGCATCTAGCGGGAAAAGATCCAGCGAATGCCGTTCCGTATTGCTACGAAATTACTGCACAAGAAACAGAAAATTTTTGTAATACCACGAATGTGCCAGATGAACATCTTGAAGACATGAAAGAAGCGGTTTCCGAATTAATGGAATATCAACCAAGAATTCCACCTAGCCTCTAAAACGAATGCATAAATTTTACTTCGGCAATGTCCGGATATCCGGATTTTTGCTGTAGGCGACCAGAATATCTTCGGCTAATTGATCAACGACGCTTAATGCATCAACTTCGCCGATAAATCCTTCGGTTTCTTTCGCGAGATTTAAACGCTCTTCAATTAATTTGGTTGAGGACCCTGAAGGGAATAAACGACCCAGTAACTTTCGCGCTTCCATCGGACCTAAACGACGGTAAAGTATATTACGCAGCTTTGCATCTTCTGCTGTAGTACTAAATGCCCATAATTCAATAGGGCCAATAGTTGAGGTAAGCAGTTGTGTATTCATGCCTGATTTAGTAGCGAACTGTGCTAAGAAAGTTGCGCCCCCTTCGCGTGGGCCGTGTACACGATTGCTTAATGCCGCTTCTGCTGTTTCAGACAATCCAAAAATTTCCACGGTTTTCTTCACTGCTTGTTGCGGACCTGCATCCATAATATAAACGGACGTTGCGAATTCAATCATGATTTCATCAAAGTCTTCTACCGATTGTGAAATCAATGCTACTTGCACTTTCCACTTACGTCCTTCGCGCATGTCTACAATCACTTGATCACGCACTGCTTTCGCTTTAGAAGTACGATGGAATTCATCATACACAATGCGTTTTGGATCTTCACGCAATTCAGTAATGCGTTCTTTATGATACGCTTGATATTTTTCGGGCATATCCGCTACATTTTCTTCAGTGAGATAAAAATTTCTCGCCATAATGTAACGTGCCAACATATACATCACTGCTGTCTGACGGTCAGCGGCTTCACCCCCAGTTTTGGCGACCTCGTCTAAGTCTAACGACACAACGCGTGCTTCGCCTAAATCGAAATTGGTGATGCGTGATAAAATCGGATATTCACGCACAGCACTAGAAATCATGCGAGAAAACGCATCAATTAGCTTTTCACCGGTGGGGGCGACAATCTCACCGTATAAATCTTCCACCGGTTTGGTGCGACAAATTGAAGCTGCATCAGAAATGAGTGGCATGGCATAGCGTTGTGCCAACATCGCTTCATGCATAAAGCCTGCCAGGAATAACGCATCGGTGACTTCCCACCAAGTGGTATGTTGGTCACGAATAAAACCAACTTCTTCAAGTAGTAAATCAACGATAGGTTCTAATCCTGCAGTATAGGTATACGGTTTGCCTTGATCAGCTAGGTTTTTATACATTTCATCGACGACTAATCCCACTAAATCTGGAATCGCATCGTAAGATTTTTCAACGCCAATGGGTGTCGCTAATAATGTCATAAAATTCACTAAGAAACTACGTTCTTGCGGTGTGGGGAAGCGTGCACCTAACTGAGTATCACAAGGGTTAATCGAAAATTCGGGTGTCATACGCAAACGATGATAAGCCACTAAATGGCGTTTATTCGTGGGCAATGCTTCTTTCAAGAGTGAAATTAGTCCGCTACTGGAAGGGCCTATATCTACAATAGCGATGCGGGGCAATCGCTTGAGACCACCCAATAAACATAAAGCTAAATTTAATGCGTTAGACAATACCGATTTACCTGAACCAGGACGCGCATATAAAATATCAATCCAGGTCGTTTGTACACTGGATCCGGGTTGGAAAGGCCATGGCTTGCCATCCGGCGAACGAAACAATACGGCTCCTAGTTTCCAAGGAGAAGCAGGGCGTGTGATCGGAAGCATATAAACGACATCTGATAACGGTGCGATTGCCGCCTGTGCTTCGCTACTAGCAGAAATCCCCAACATAGTTGACACCACACCTCCAAAAGGATCGCCTGAGGTTTCTGAAACTTCAGTATTGCCCCAACCTTGCAGTGCTTTTGCTAGCTGTGAGGCACGCACGCGGAGTAGTCGTATATCATCATACGGTGCCCACGTTGTAGCGGCCACTTTAAGTTTGACCACCGCATCCAACGCATTAATTTGCGTTTCCTTCAAATGCTTCAATGAATCATGTAATAAACGGTTACTAGAAGAACTAAAACTCAAAATAGCCGCTAAAATAGAACGGATAGCAATTGAGTTTAAGCCATTGCTTTCAATATGAAATGAAATACGCCAAGGAATTTGTGTTGATAAAACTCGATTAAATAATTGTAAAAACGGTTTAATATCATTCGGAAATAAATCGATAAAGACTGAGCTATATGCACGATCACCGATTCTCACTGTACGAAAATCAATGCGTTCTGCATCTCTTGGCAATAATTGCTGTGACAAGGGAGGATATAACACGTTGGAAATATCATCCGCAAATTTAACTGATGTGCGCATTGGGATTTTGTCGCCGGGCAACACGGGCCGCCAAGTTCTGTCAGTAAATTCCGGATCAGCACTTTGACGCATATCATGTAATGCTTCGTGCACATCTAACACTTGCGTGTAAAAATTCAGCGCGTTGAAATCGCTGTAAGTCGAACGCACATACGCATCGTGTGCATTACGTAAATCAGGCATACCCGCAATTAAGTTTTGTGAATTATTAAACGGTGGGATTTTACTTGCCTTCATGGCTTTAGCTTTATCTTTCAACCCACGTTTATATTGATCGGCATTTAAACCGCTTGGGCGTGTCCATAAAACAAAATACACGCTTTCTTTTGCACAATATTCCGATAAATAATTAACACGCTCTTCGAACAAATCATTGAGATTAAGTTCAAGATTTTTTGCTGTTTGCATTGCCGGAGCATAATTATCTTGAATTTCTTGCTTCACCATATCGCGATCATACGTAAATAATACTTGTAAACCATGACCGGCTCGCGATAACGTTGCTTGCAAACTTTGAGATATGCCTCGGTGTAATTTATCGAATTCATAGGCGCCCACCAAACCGGTTGAGCCTTGAATTTTAAGAACAGAAATCAATGAACCATCTTTTGCTACGAGCGTAGTACGGTTTTCAGCAGTTTCAATATCGCAATAGGCGGCATTAGTCTGCTTAAGCCCGTCGCTTAACCATGCAAGTACCGTATCAATACTGTCAACAATCGGATCCATGAAACTCATGGTGTATTCCCTTACGATGTAGTCAATGCCGCTGTCTTCGCCCAATACTCAATTTGTTTATTAAAACGGCCGCGTGCTGGCAATAAACGTAATTTGGACATCATTTGCTGCATTTCGGGCAGTTTTCGATTTTCGGTATAATCCAAAACTAACTGTCCAAATGCCGCCGGATCACTCATGCCATCACCCAGCAATTTATCCACCGTGCTGGATCGCATGCGTAATGATTGTAAAATAGATTGAGCGATATCTTGGTAACCTGAATTATTTACCATCGCGCAGAATAATACATGACACAACGCATTAATTTCCGCCTGAGTCATTTCAGGAAAATAAATTAACGTTCCGCCGCCATATCCCTGCTCACCCACCGACTCTATAAATTGGCATTGTGTGCAAAAACAGCAAGCTGTGATGAGATTATCTGCTACATTATTACGATAATTATTATCGCGATTTACCACTTCCTGATATTTTTGAGATTGAAATCCACAGTACTGGCAAGTAAAGTTATCTCGCTCCCACGTGGCTTTCGCCATTTCGCGAAAAGCTTTATTACCTCTTCGCGAAATGAACTGACCAAAATTAGTTAAACTCACTGAAAGCTCAAGTGGATACATGTAACTCCGTCCTAGTCACCCAGATTACTAATACCCGATGGACCAGCTATTGAAGCACCAGAACCGAATATGGTGGTACCACTTGTTTTTACTAAAGATGGCAAGAAAATTAATGCCGCGCCAATAACCAATAAAGTGATAGGTGTACCAATTTGTATTTGTTGCGGATTATCTTTATGCGCTTTAAATTTGAATAAAGAACTACCGACAAACCCCAATCCGAATATATAAGACGCTGCTGTTAATAGCTTAGCAAGACTACCCATGCTTTTAGTAATATTGTCAGCAATTGATCCAATACCTTGTGCACCCGCTGCTGCGAATGCAATCTCAGTACCGGCTGCGCACAAAGCAACTCCCGTCAGTAATAAAACTAATGGCTTCGCTATATTTTTCATCTGCATTTACTTCATCTCCTATTAAATTAAAAGTCATGACTCAAGCTTGATTTAAATTCCTAACGTATTAGTGATTATGTTAATAAATGTCACAATGTTCATGGCAATTGCACCACCAACGGCATGACTCAGGCCTTTATTAAACGTGCCTGGTTGCCCTTGATTATTGCCAACTTTGTGAAAAAGTATCAAAGCACGCACAAAACTGATAAAACCTACAAACTGCACGATTTTAATTAACACTTCCATTAACTGTTCTGAATTTGCTGGCGCAGTTGCATAGCCTGAATAGGGCGATACCTCATTAGTACCGTAAACTGTCATTAACAATGCATCCTTGGTCTGAGGCAGGTAAATCAACATTGCACCAATAGCAATAAACGATGCTGGACCTGCCAAGCTCATATGCTGGCCGGCACTACGTCCATGGCTTTCACCAAATTCTTTCAGTTTCATCATTCCACGAACAAGAAAAAAACCTCCGGTAATATAGGCAACGGCAGAAACCACCGTGAACAGGTAAGGAATCTGATCATTAATATTGGCTAAGACTTGCCCTGCATCAATGGCGAAGCTGGTCATAGGTGCCATTAAAGCTAACAACATGACCAAAGCTATTTTGATGTTGGAAAATTTCATCCCATTATCTCTCAATAATATTACTACGTTCTCTTATCCTACTGTACATTAATCCCAAAAACAAATTTTGTGCCCGTGCTAGTCACCACCATACCGCTTTGCGAATCTATGGTAGCCACTGTGCCATAACCTGGTACCGGATCGCCCTGAGCAACCGTAATAATTTGCCCATCGGCATTTTTTAGCCATGCTCGCCCAGGGATAATAGCTTGTACATAATAGCTAGGAGCCTTTTGCATCGTATTGCTGGGGTAACTCGCCGTGTTGGCGCTAGGAGTGAGCCCGCCCGCTTGGCTAACACCTGAAACCAAAGTTTGCATAGCCTTATTAACGCGGGTCACCTGAGACTGCAATACATCAATGGATTTAATCAAGCTGGCAATTTGAGCCTGGTTGGAGGTATTTAATTGGGTATTGCTTGCAATCTGCGCATTCAGTTGCGCAACCTGCGCTTCCAAGCCCTCAACCCGTTTTTGTAACGCCGTATTTTGTATGGTCAGTTCCTGTGTATTTTCCACCGGTTGTATAGGCATTTGACTAGGCAGGGCAACGGGTTGCAAGGCCGGTTCGGAATCCGGTTGGGAGGTAGGCTGGGAGATAGGTTGGGATGGTGCTGCCGATCCACCTTCAATTAACGAAGATGCACCTGCTTCCAAACCGGATGCCGTTGCACTACTCGTGCTGATATTCATATTTAATGGTTGCTGCAGCGTAGATTGTGTTGCTGCTGCCTTTTCAGGTGCCGAGGGAAATAACATCTTAATAATGGCCCCCAGGACCAAAATAATCCCCACAATGCCTGCAATAGCGTAAATAATCAGCTTCTTTGAATCTACATCTTTAAACTGCGCCGTCAATTTATCAAAAAAACTACCGCTCGGTTGTGAAAAGGCGGATTCATCCATGATGGTATCATCACTGCTAAACTCATACTCCGCATTTTCTACATCGGTTACATCGGCGGTATCGTCCAATTGAAAAGATTGTTCATCATCGTCAAAACTGAAATCATCACTTTCGCCAAAAGCATCAAATTCATCTTGTTCGAGATGATTATTGTCAAATTTTTGATCTTTTTCGGCCATTATATTTCAAAACTCCAACTCTTTCGTTTCATCTTACCGCAAAAAGCTAAGGAATAGGAACTGGTAGTAACGTATTACCCGTACCTGTTGACATTACATTATTTACTGCTGCGGGTTGCTGGCCTACAAAATTACTTACCGGAACGTTGGTTGCTGGATTTGTCATGGTATTCGTTGGGTAGGCGCCCGTGTTCGTTATGGCATTAGCTGCAGCAGGAAGATTACTCAGCGTCGGCATAGTTGTTAGAGGCGTTTCCGAGCCCGCGGGTGGTACCACATTACTCAAGGTCACATCGCTCAAGAATAAAATTCCTAAACTAATACCCGAATTAATTTCCACGGTCGGTTTACGACGGAACACTTCACCCATTTGTTGGCCCCAACTTTGGCCAACTTGTCCCAATCCAGCAAATACTTGATCGATTCCACTGAGATCACCATAATTTGTCGTGGTAGTACCAAATAAGTTAGTCGTGGTAGTACTACCTCCCTGTGCAATTGCTTGTCCCCATCCTTCCAGAAACGCTGAGCCAAACAAAGTGCCATAGCGCTGTAAATAATGATAATTGACTTCACTGGCTAATGCCGTACGCGCCGTATCAGGATCAATCGCCACCGCACTGACACTGACGGACTCGGGTTCAGCCGGAATACTCATCACGGTGAAATTTAAGATCAGTTTATCTGGGCCGTTAGTGCCTGGTATTTGTTGAGCATTTTGAATGGATCCAACCAATCGCGCGCCTTTATATGGCCCAGTAACGATTTTCACCATAATAGGACCGGGCTCATCGCTATTCACCGCTGTCTCAAGCACACCGAAAAAGATCGAGCCGGCTTTAATCACTGGCGCGGCAGTCGAACCATTAGCATTCGTACCCCTGTTATTGCCTTTATTGCTCGCGTTGCCTTCCTGGTCAAGTTTGGATTGGTTATTCACCGTGGGCTCTTTATAAGTACCTTTTACATATTGTTGTGTTGGTGTAGAAGTATTGGAAGTCCAAGCGGCCATCAATTGCTGTGCTTCTCGCTGCATGGATTGTTGTGTTTGCTGCAATTCTTGTTGCATTTGTTGCGAGCTTAGCGTATCCAATTTTTTCTGCATCGCATCTAATTGCGCTTTTTGCTGATCTTGTAATGCTTTTAATTGCGCCTCTGTCATGCTAACTTTTTTTGAACCTTCTGCTGCATTAGCTTCATTCTCTTCCTCTGCATTAGCACCTGCAGCTTTCCCAGCTAAATTCGCTCCTTCCGCTCCCTCTTCCATTCCTGTACCAAACTCCGCAGGATTAACATTGCCTTGCAAAGATCCCGCGTGAATCACTGTAGGAATAGCTGTTCCGCCACCTTGTTGTGCAGATTGATAATTTTGTTCATTCACTTGCTGCTGTACCTGGGCATACTGTGGCGTGGTTGGATTCAAACCCGGAACAGATTGTAAATGACTGGCTTTGGTTAATTGCGCTGCGCTTTGCTGGTTTACATTACTACGACGAAAACTAAGAAAACCAATCAACATAACAACTAACAAAATAATCACTGTCATGATAATGACGGTTCGCATTTTCACGTTAGAAAATAATGCCGATAGGTTTTCTAACTTACTGGCCATGCTTATAATCCCTCAACCTTGATTTGCAAAACCTTACCATAACGCGAAAGTAAAAGCATGGGGGTTGGTTGTAACTGGTAAGCATTCATGCCATCGGCACTCGACATTTTAGAAAGCCATGCCGGCGAAATGAGCGTAAATTGGGTTCTCACATACATCGTATGCGTTCCCACGACCCAAACTTGAGCAATGTTTTCACTGACATTAAGACGTTTTGCGCCATCGGGTGGAACCGCATCGAGAATATTCAACAGATTTTGATCCGCTTGTCCGGGTAAACCTGCGCCTTGCATACCAGGACGCGCATTAGGCCCCAATCCTTCCATACGCAAATCTACACGATAATCTACGACCTTTTGTCCCGGTACTAATGTTAGCATCACAGGGGTATCAAGCTTCACTAGTTTGACAGCTAAATTTCCGTAGGTATATGTCGCTCGTGCTTGAACCATTAACGTATTACTTTTTTTATCCCACGTAATATTAAAAACACTGGGATTACCAATATCGTAAGATTCAATGGGCCACGGTGCGCCGGTGGAATCAATAAACACTAACGAAGAAACAAAACCCCGCGATAGACGAATCACGGGCGGGGTTGCGCCCGGCGATAAGTTTACCATTAACGAGGTTGATGTCGGTTGCGGCGCTTCATTATTAGGCGGCGTGGCTTGCGCACGTTGTGTAGCATCCAACATATTATTGAGCGTTTGAATTTGCTGCGGTGTTAATGGAAACGCCGTATTAGCCACGGCACTAAACGCTTGATCACGGGCTTCTATCACTGTTTCATCTTGTGAATCCCAGGGAATAGAAGGGGTATTCTTAAGCTTAGCAACGGATTCTGATGTAGCATTTTGCGTTGTTGATTCTGTGTTTTTTTCTGAGGTGTCTTTTGCCGTTGTTGTCGTTGCGTTTTTTTGCGCGTTATCTTGAGTGGATGATGCTTGTTCCTGTCCTTGCAATATCTGCGAAACCTGCTGCGCGACACCAGGATTTTGTGCTAAAAAATCCGCAAGTGCTTGCGTATTATTTTGATTTTTGTCTGTTCCTTTAGGCGTAGCATTACTCATAGATGACTTTTCTGCATAAGCAGCATCCATTTCTTCGTCAGCAAAGACGGGGCGCTCCAGCCCAATTAATAATACTATTGTTAATACAACCTGTTTCCACATAGAAATATGCCTTAAGCTCGCTGCACCCAAATTTGATCAATACCAATACCTCGCGGATCTTGCGATGGATCAGTTCGCACTATCATCATGGTAACGATAAACCGATTTTGTTGCACCTGACTTGCCGTCTGATAGGTGACTAACAATGGTAATTGTACCTTCCACGATTCCCGACCTAACAATATTCCTGATTTTAGCAGTATTGGCTTATTTTGTACCACTGCTGTGACTAATAATTGTTGAGAAACTAATTGTTCTAATATCCCTGACTCTTCTAATGCTTTCTGAAAGGATTCACCACCGGAAGGCGTAAAATAATGATTAATCACTTCTACCAATTGTGTTTTATAATGCGCTTGATCATACGTATATGCCGCTGATGCTGCTTCTGCCGCCCAGTTCAATAAGGATTGCTTATTGATAATTCGTGACTTCAATGGCGGCATTCGTTTTAAAACTGGTTTACTACCTTGCTGCGCTGTGAACTGATAATATCCAGCCTCTTTTTGATGCGTCATCATATAAAAAGCTATCACCAACAACACTATATCGAGTATTGCTACAAAGGCAATACCTTGCATCAAACTGCGATTTTTTTGACGATACTGTTGTCGCATAAATTATACTGCTCTTACTACTAGGCTTGATTACGCACTGGGTTCCCGCCCACTCCATCTGGCGCCACTGCTCCCTTTACTAGCAGCTGACTGACACCAATACCTTGCAATCCATCCACATTCGGCGCTGCATTATCGACTAAAAGTGAGGTTCGAACTATAGTCATTTGTACATCTACATTACGTCGCGATGCCACATTCATCGCAGAACTTTCATACGATATTTGTAAGGGTACTTTGACTACCCATGCGTAACGGCCTTTGTAATTACCTGATTGCATCACCCCTTGTGATAATATTTGTGGGGCGCCGGTAGGTTGCGATGTTACGATAAATTTCCCTTGAACGACCGCATCTAAATCTTTTGATGCTGTCAATGCTTTCATAAACGCAGCGCCACCGGTATCGGTGAAATATGTTTCTTTTGCATAGGCTAATTGCTGATTAAGCTGTGCAAAATTAAAAGTAAAGGAAGCGGCCGCGGCTCGGGCAGCCCAATTTTGCATTTGTCCTTGAGACATGGAGGGTTGGTTTAAGGCTCTTAAAGGTGCTAATCCACCTATTGCATTAGTTGCAAAATAACGTGGTTGTGGTCGATGTGTTGTCAAATAATAAATCCAAAATAGCAAGCTAAACATTAATACCATTAACATTAATAAGATGACGATAAGGCGTCGATAATTATCACGATAAAAATCGTTACGCAAACGGATTAACTCTACGGCATCCATGCGGGATTTACTGCTGGCTATTTTGGCTTTATTGCCCCCTTCTGCAGTTTTAGTCTCTTCTGGGGAAACCGATTTTTTTGGTGGCTCTGCCATAGTATTACCTCATCCTAACTTTGTGGTGTTAATCGTCGGAACGTAATTTGCACACGGTTATTAACTAACTGACCTTCCTTTGTTTCATTATGCGCAATAGGGTATTGGCTACCATAACCAATAGCGTACATAAAAGCAGGGCGCACGCCATCGCGCCATAGTTCTTCCTGAATATATTGTGCCTGCTGACGCGATAAAGCAACATTTCTTGCTTCATCGCCGGAATTATTGGTATAACCTGCAACTTTAATGGTTTCCGTATCGTATAAATTGATAAATTTTGCTACGTCTTTAAGGGCCGGATACATATTTGCATTAAGATGAGACGAATTGGGGTAAAAGTAGCTGGTCGAGGGTAGTACGATCATATAATCCTCACCAATGCGTATAACTTGCACATGATCGCGCGCGAGTTGTGAAATTAGCTGATCCGTTGGCGACTCATTCTCTAACATAGCGGATGCCACGGCGCCACCAACAATTCCTCCCATAGCCGCAGCCACAGGAATTGCGACACCCCCTCCCGATACCGCCCCAACCGCGGCACCTGCCACACCCCCAACTAATACGCCGGTTGCCATTTTACTATTATCTACCTCTGCTGGCGGGGTATCCGTATCAGCCATATGCGCGCAGCCCAATACACTGCCAATTAAAAACAGTAAAATACAGCGAAAAAAGAGCTTTATGTGGCCATCACGCGTGAAAAATTTCATATTGGCGTTACATCCATTGTCTTTCAACAATAGTACCTGATTCCGATAAAAAGGAAAAATAAACCTGTTGTAGCCTAGATGAAGCGCAGCGGAATCCGGGATCAAATTTAAGCTGATCCCGGATTCCGCTAGCGCTCCATCCAGGCGACATGATAATCTAGATCAAATTTAGTTTTGATACAGGTACTGAGCCATGACCCTTTTTTCTGTAGTCGTCATCTTCCTCATTTTGATGGACCCATTAGGTAATATCCCTGTGTTTCTGGCTGTCCTCAAAAATACACCCGCCGCCCGCCGCAAAAAAATCATCGCTCGCGAATGCTTATTTGCCTTTATCATATTGAGTCTCTTCCTTTTTGGCGGAAGCTATATCATGGAAGGGTTACAAGTCACGTCTTCGGCCTTTAGTATTGCTGGGGGTGTGATTTTATTTCTTGTTGCTTTAAAAATGATCTTTCCGCCCGAGCATATGCATGTCACTGACAAACCCATGCGAGAACCCTTTATCGTGCCATTAGCTATTCCCATGGTTGCCGGTCCGTCAGCGATGACGATGGTGTTGCTCTTCTCCACCGAACATCCTGAGCAAATCTGGATGTGTTTTATCGCTCTGATCATCGCCTCCGTCATTTCTGTTATCACGCTACTTTTTTCAGACGCATTGCAGCGCCTGCTCGGAGAACGCGGCATCATTGCATTAGAACGACTAATGGGGATGATTTTGACTGTTGTGGCAGTGCAAATGCTATTGGATGGCTTTGCGAGTTATTTTCACATTAGTGCGGGAGGATGAATAAGAGAAGTTGTCATGCCAGCTTGGATGCCAGCCTGCGCTGGCATGACCATATTTTTTATTTCCGTCCTGAGACCTTAGGTTGGCTGCGGCGAGTTCTTTCGCTACGGCGTTCTTGCGATACTTTATTCAGTCGAGCTTGTTTAGGATCGATGAGGAGCGGGCGGTAAATTTCGATTCGATCTTCCGCTTCAACCGATTTATCGAGCGTCACTTGTCGTCCCCAAATACCTATTTTTAACTGTTCAAGCTGCAACGCTGGACACTCCTGCAGTAGGCCCGACGTTTTGATCACATGTGCTACTGTGTCACCTAGCTCAACCTGTAATCGATATTGCCATTGTTTTTGCGGCAAAGCATAGACTACTTCTACCCAAATTTTATTTTCCATATAATTCAGCTGCTCGCTGGCAAAATGCGTCGACTAAAGAATTGGTGACTTGGGTAAATACCGGACCTAAGGCCATACCAATCAGAAAATTACTGAACTCAAATTCTAAATCAAGAGTCACTTTACAGGATTGTTCGTCAAGGGCTTCAAATCGCCAAAAACCTTCTAATTGCTTGAATGGCCCTTCTACCAAACGCACTTCAATCATTTTATTTTTTTGAATGCGGTTTAACGTCGTAAATGATTTTTCGATACCGCCTTTCTCTAGTGTCAATTCCGCTTTTACTTCATTTTCATCACGACTTAAGATCGTACTCCGCGAACACCACGGCAAAAAAGCTGGGTAATGCTCAATCTCGTCCACTAAAGCATACATCTGTGCTGCCGAAAACTGCACCACCGCATCACGTTTGATTACTGTCATAATTTAATTATCTACCTTTCTTAAATAACTGTACGACCACATATCGCGCATTATACAACAAAGTGGTAAAATATCATCTAATCTACATCTGCAGAATATCAGGTATAACATGTCCGACAACACCATCGCTCTTAATAAAAAAGCGCGTTTTGAATATGAAATTGAAGAACAATTTGAGGCTGGCCTTGCCCTGGAAGGCTGGGAAGTCAAAAGCCTGCGCGCGGGCAAAGTACAGTTAGTGGATAGTTACGTGCTATTAAAAGGGAATGAAGCTTGGCTGATTGGCTCGCTGATCACCCCATTAGGTACTGTTTCCACGCATATTAAACCCGACCCCACCCGCACCCGAAAGTTATTGATGAAACGAGTCGAAATCGACCGATTGATTGGCGCAGTAGAGCGCAAGGGTTACACGTTGATTCCATTAGCCTTATATTGGAAAAATAACCGAGTAAAAGTAAAAATTGCCCTGGCCAAAGGGAAGCAATTACACGATAAACGCGCGACTGAAAAAGACCGCGATTGGAAGCGGGAAAAGCAACGATTGAGCAAAATTCGTTAATTTTTAGCTAAATTACTGGACAAAATGTCAAAAAAGGCAGAAAATATAAGGGAGATAAGCATAGGGGGTGACCTGGTTTCGACGTGGGTTACAAAGCCTTATGGTGCATGTCGAGGATGGTGACTCACCTCGTTAATCACGTTACTACATTATAGTCGCAAACGACGAACTCATTGCCGTAGCTGCTTAAAAACCAGCTTGGCACCAATATTCAGATGTGCTTGTGCATTTGAAACCATTGGTCATTGATCACAAGACCGCTAGGTAACGCGTCTGCCATTACCTGGTTAAATTTAGCAGAATCGCAACATCATTCCCCTGCCAGTCGGGGAAGGTGAAGTTAAAACTAATGACTTGGATACACATGTAGATCCAAAGGTCGAGGATTTGCGGACGCGGGTTCGATTCCCGCCGCCTCCACCAAATTAATAAAAAAGCCACCCGTTGGGTGGCTTTTTTATTAATCTCGCGGCGCTGTGATCAAGCACCCACGTAGCGGGTTCATAAAACGGCAGGATTGCCGTTTTGGACGGCCACAGGCCGGGCAAAGTCCGAGGCGCAGGGATGCGCCGAGCCCACTTCCCGCCGTTTTAAAGATAATTCACTGTTTAAATTAGTGCTCCCTCAATATCGATTTCCAATTTCCAAATTGGAAATCGATATGCTATACTCTTATTTACAAACAGACCGGAGCTTTTCATGCTGAAGGGACAAGATATAGCTATACTCGTCAAGTTACTAATAAAACAAAAGGCTAAAGCAAAAGTTGAGTTTAAAAATATCGCCGACGAACTTAACATTAGCCAATCCGAAGTAACCAAAGGTATTAAACGACTGGAAAAAGCAAAATTATTGTCGCGTTATTCGGATGATAGCATTGAGTTGCATAAACATGAGCTTATAGAGTTATTCGTCCATAGTATGAAATTTTTTTTCCCCGCTGAAGTTAATATAGCAACTCGTGGCATACCTACAGCATATAGTTCTCCTTATTTTAAAAAAATAATCTTGAACGAAGAGATTTATGTATGGCCTTATATTCATGGTGATACCAAAGGGCTGGCATTAAATCCTATATATAAAACTTTACCCCATGCTTTAGCTCGAAGTCCTGATGATATTTTTTATGTTATCATGAGCGCACTTGATCTGATCAGATTAGGCGGGAAACGAGAGAACAAAATTGCAAAAGACATATTGGAAGATTTCATATGGAATCGGTAAGAGTTACGCAAAATAACGAAGCACTTTATCGTGCAGCAACACTTTTAAAAGATCTTAACGAACAAGTAGTTTATGTCGGTGGTCGAATTGTTGGGTTATTAGTCACTGATTATATAGAAGATGACATACGCCCAACTTATGATATTGATATTGCGCTGGATTTAGGCTCTGCTGATATAGTTGCTCATTATTCTTTACAAAAAAAACTAGAAAGTTTTGGTTTTAAGCCGGATAAAGATATTAATTGTCGATATATATTAAATGATTTCATGATTGATGTTATGTATACAGATGGAGTGTTACAAGGGATCAATTCAAGTTGGTATCAAAACGGTTTCGATAATGCAATTAAGATCCAAATTAAGGATAAAACAATAAAAATCTTCAACGCAGTTTACTTCATTGCCACAAAACTTGAAGCTTTCACTGATAGAGCTTATAAAGATAATAATTATTGGGATTGTAAAGATTTAGAAGATATTATTAATGTTATTAACGGCCGTCCTGAATTATTAGGTGAATTAATAGCTGCTCCTAAAGATGTAGTATTGTTTATTTCAAGATACTTCAAAAAACTCGTTGATGATCCTAAATGGTTAGATGCGATAAAAGCGATTGCTCGACATGAGCGATCAAGAAATATCGTTTTAGGCACAATAGAGAAAATTATTGGTCTTGCATCTTGAAAAAGATACACGGTTCATTTATTAAGCTCGCAGCGCTGTAACCAAGTACCCGCGTAGCGGGTGAACAAAACGGCAGGATTGCCGTTTGCTGCCATGCGGAAAGTATTTCGCATTTAATTAAAGAAGGTGTGGATTGATTTTGTAAAAGCAATAAGTAAACGACAGGAAGATATACATAAGGAAAATATGCTTAAAGATGCGATG
>CAZULF010000020.1:0-26145 GCA_964621215.1 uncultured Legionellales bacterium
TTAAGCACAAGTTTTGCATTGGAGCTAGCAAGCAAAGGCGTGTCTGCAGGGCAATATCTTGCGGTTATTTTAGATGATCATCTCGAGTTTGTAATCGCTACCCTAGCTATTTTAAAAGTGGGATGTACATCTATCCCTATAGATGTCGATTTTCCTATTGAAAGAATTCAATTTATTCTAGATGACTCAAAGGCATCCGCTGTTATTTCTCAAACAAAAATCAAAAATAAGATATCTAACTTTTTATGTATTCCTCATATTCTTATTGACATAGATTTATTGTACAGTGAGAGGGACAATAGTTTGGAGTTAAAAGCAATTTCAAATAAATCCAGTATAGCATGCGTAATGTATACTTCAGGTTCTACAGGTCGGCCTAAGGGCGTATGTATTACCCACAAAAACATTTTAGCTTTATCAAAATATGCATTTCCAAATAAATTTACTACAAAAGATTGTTTTTTGAATAGTGCAAATGTGACGTTTGACGCTTCATTATTTAATCTTTGGTGTGCCTTATTGAATGGCTCAAGGTATGTGGTTATTTCTAAATGCACGTTATTAGATGCGGCAGAGTTAGAACTCATATTAAAGCAAAAAAAAGTCACCATATTCATGTTGGCAACATCTTTATTTCATCAATTAGTTTTAGATAGGGCGAATATATTTTCATCTGTTGATATGTTGTTTGTCGGTGGAGAACAATTGCAAGAACATGTCATACAAAAAATGGATGGAGTATTGCCTAAAAAATTACTCCATGCTTATGGACCGACTGAATGCACCACGTACGCAACGACTTTTCTTGTTACTGCACATACTAATGACGTTATTCCTATTGGTAAAGCACTTCCATATGCTCAGTTATTTGTGTTGGATAGATTTAGAAATCCATTACCAAGAGGATTGATAGGAGAATTATTTATTACGGGGTTAGGTGTTAGTGCCGGGTACCTCAATGCAGTAGAGAGAACAAATAAAGTATTTATTCCAAATATTATTCGCTCAAAAAGCAGCCATATTTTTTATAAAACTGGCGATTTAGTGTATGTTGACAGAAATGAGGATTATGTTTTCTGGGGAAGGAAAGATCGTCAAGTAAAAATAGCAGGTCACAGAATAGAGCTTTTTGAAGTAGAAAAGCAAGTTTTATCTTATCCTAAAATACAGCAATGTGTGGCATTAGTGGTTGAAGGACGTAATCATCATTCAAGATTAGTTTTATTTTATTGTACAGAAAATTTAGATTTCGATGAATCACATTTTCAGACATATCTTTTTAATCGTTTACCCGCCTATATGATCCCAAAACGATATTATCGAGTCGAAAGATTTCCATTGACAGCTACGGGGAAAATAGATATCCAGCAATTACATTCCTTGGCGTTGGCAGAAAGTAATACTTCTAATTCTCAAGCAGTCACTGCGTTAGAACACCCTCGAGAAATGTTGAAAGCAATCTGGGAATATTATTTACAAGCTCCTAGGGTCAATGAAAATGATAATTTTTTTTCACTAGGTGGCGACTCAATAACCGCAATTCAGATTAGCTCCGCAGCTCGTGAGAAAGGAATAATTTTTCAACCTACTCTGTTATTAGAAAGTGATTCGTTAGATGATTTGCTTAACAAAGCAATCATTGCGCCTGTTAGCAATGAAAAACAATTCAGTGTGATAGGGTCAGAATATTTCTCCTTATCTCCTATCCAAAAATGGTTTTTTAATATGGCATTGCCAAACCCGGACTTTTTCACCATGTCATATTATATTAAGTGTGACCGACCGGTTAGTTTTGATGTGGTTCAAAAAGCGTTTAAGGTGGTCCTATTAAATCATCCGGCTTTCTTCATGAATTTTTCTGAGGTACGTGGTGAATATCAACAAAAATATCTGATACCATCAAATTTAAATGAAAAAACAGTTATAGAGAAGATGAGGGTTCCGTCATGTTTATCGGTCGAAGATAGAAAGATTTTTCTTAAAACACAGGCCTTACGAATTCAAAACCAACTAAATTTGCAAAACCCACCATTGATTAAAGCCATTTTTTTTGAAGAAGACAACCAGTCATTGCCCACATTGTTCATTGCAGTACATCACGTCATTATGGATGGAATATCTTGGCGAATTTTTCTTGAGGATTTATCTATTGCATACGATGCCATAGATAATCATTATGAACCTTCTTTTTTATCAGAAAGTTGTTCCTTTCAGGGCTGGATCGCTGCGTTGAAAAACTATCATATCCCTACCGAAACAATAAATTATTGGAAGGATGTAACACAGTCAGAATGGGCCCCTTTGATTAAAGACGGTATGGCTGGGGTAGAGGGTGATTTATTGACGCTTTCTAGCCTGATAGACGAGGGGACAACAAAACAACTCATTGTTCAAGCAGCGGCATATCTAGATATTTCAATCAACGCAGTCTTAATTGGTACCTTATTTATGGCGATTAAAGAAACTTTTGGGCTCGAGAAAGTTACTATAGATATTGAAGGACATGGCCGCGAGTCTATTTCTAATCAAATAGATAACTCTCGTACAGTAGGATGGTTTACTACCTTATATCCGGTGACATTAACCTCGTCATCTTACTTCCAATACGATGCTGACTTTAATGAAAAACAAAAAATAATAACTTTTTTACAAGAAAAACATCATTTTTTATCATCCATCCCTCTGCGAGGTTTCGATTATTTATTATTACAGTCCACGGGTCTTTTATCCAAGAAACCGCAGCCGCAAGTAAAGTTTAATTATTTGGGTAGATTTCAGGAAGATAGAAATAATTTATTTTCTTTTGATACTGAAAATACAATCTCACAATTGGCAGAAAATAATGTATGGCCTTATTTATTAGATGTTGAGTTGTCTATTGTGGATGAAAAACTAAAAGTTTCTTTTAAATATAATGCGAGCCATATTGAACAAACACTAATTGAAAAATTGTCTAAGTCCTATTTGAAAGCTATTTCAGGGATTAGTGATATTGTTAAAGCATTCCCTCATGAAGAAATAATTCGCTATAACAATCATCACATTGTGAATAAAAAATCAAGAATCATGAGGTTAAATCGAAGAACGTGCACGCTATATCCACTACTTCCAATGCAAGCGTCCTTGTTGTTTCATACGGTTTCATCATCAAGTAGTCGATGTTATATCGTTCAATCTATTATATCAATAAATAGGTCTATTGATTTAAACACGTTGAAAGAAGCCCTTATTCAGTTGACAAAAAAGAAAAGTGCGTTACGCGCTTTTTTCAAAAAGAATGATATGGGTGAGTTTAGCTATGCAATCAGTAAATCAGTCGAACTAGTTTGGCAAGTTATAGATTTGAGTATGTCCAATGAAATGGAGCAAAAACAGGAAGTCGATAAAGCACTCGAAGAAGATAGGGAGCAGGGATTTGATATTCAAGTGCCGCCCTTATTTAGAATAAGGCTTTTCTCTCTGAAAGAAGACCGACTGAAATTACTACTTAGTTTTCATCATTTAATTCTTGATGGTTGGAGTGTCTCATTATTTCTAAAAAATCTCAACGCAGCGTACCTTTCTTTATTGACGGGCGAGACCCTTTCCCTTCAAGATGATGAAAAGTACCATAAATTATATATAGACTGGACACAATCGAGAGATAGTTATCTTGCCACTACCTACTGGAAAAATTATTTAAAAGGAGTGGATGAGATAACAACCATCCCATTTTATCATGAGCTTGACAAAACGTTTAAATTATTTTCACAGGAAAATGAACGTTATTCTGTTGAGAAAAGTTTGTATATATCCGACCAACAGCTAGAAAACACGTTAAAAACGAATAAGATTACATTAAATACAGTTATGCTCGCAGGATTGGGGTTGCTCTTACAATATTTAACAGGTAAAGATGAGCTTCTCGTAGGAGTTGTTACCGCTATTAGACCCTCTGAAATTGTGGGTAGTATGAACGCAATGGGTTTGTATATCAATTCATTGCCATTTAAGTTCAAAATACATAACCACAAGTGCTTAAATGAGCTTTATCAAGATATCCAACGTACACTGCATGCTCATTTAGATCATGCATTTTATCCCCTTCATCAAATTAAAAATTCAAGCAGCTTGGCTCAGAAGGATAGAATTTTTGACATCCTTTTTGTATTTGAAAATTACCCTTCAGAGAAGATAGATGCTAATAAAAACATTATTGGCGATATTAAAACTATAGAAGAACTGGATATACCATTAACCATATGTATAAAAAAATTAAAAAATGAAGAGTATACCGTTTCTGCTATGAGTCACAAGCCTATTTACCCACAAGAATTTATTGAAAAAACAGTCGATTTGTATATTTTTTATATTGAACAATTAATGTCAGATGCTTACAAGCAAATTAGTGAAGTTAAAAAAATATCTAAAGATGAACAAAAACGACTTGTTACCTTATCAGCGCAACCAACATCCTCCTATCCGTCTTCTTCTCGACTTGAAGAATTGATCTCTCTTCAAGCACGGCAAACACCGGATGCTATATCGGTGGTTGATAATGTTGTTCAATGGACCTATTTAAGGTTACAACAAAAAATAAAACAATATGCAATACATCTTAGCCAGAGAGGTGATTCTCAAATTATTGCTGTTGCATTGAATCGCCGCGTTGAACTGGTTGCAACGATTTTGGGTATTCTAGAAACAGGAGCGGCATTTTTACCTCTTGATGTTAAATTACCACCCAAAAGATTAGAAAAAATATTAACTTTATCTAAAGCTAAAGTAATAGTGACTGATGAAGAACATAAAAATCTATTTAATAACTTGAATATCACGGTATTAACTCTACAGCAGCTCGAAGAAGAAGTATCGCCAAATTTAATGGTATTAAATAAACCTAAACATAGTAGTGCAGAAGATGTTGCTTATATCATTTACACGTCTGGTTCCACCGGCGAACCCAAAGGTGTCATGGGTAGCCATCGTGCTCTAATTAATAGATTATGGTGGATGATTAAATATCTACCCGTTGTTGATAAGGATCGATTCTTACAAAAAACAACCATTAGTTTTGATGTATCACTTTGGGAAATGTTTGAGCCCTTATTAGTTGGTGGAACACTAGTTTTAGCAGAGCCAGACAGACAAAACGATCCTTTTTATTTAGTAGATATAATTAAGGAACAAAAAATATCAATTATTCACTTTGTTCCCTCTATGTTGAAAATGTTTTTGCAAACCCTCGATGCACATTTAATTAAGCAAAACTGTGTTTCATTACGTGCGGTAATATGTAGCGGCGAAGCATTAACTCCTGAGATAGCAAATGCGTTTAATCAAGTTTTTGATAATGCAATTTTATATAATTTTTATGGGCCAACAGAAGCTGCGATAGAGGTCGCATATTGGAAATGTCCTAAAGAAGAGGTCATTACGCGAGTTCCAATTGGGAAAGCAATTTCAAATACAAAACTCTATATTGTAAATGAAAAGAGGGAAATTCTGCCAGAAGGTGTTATAGGCGAATTAGTAATTTCTGGAGATAGCGTTGCAAATGGATATTTATATAATGAAGTATTATCAAATGAACGGTTTGATATAAATCCCTATGAAAAGAGTAGAGTGTATTATACGGGAGACTTAGCTTGCATGGATCCGAAAGGACTTATTTATTATCTTGGTCGAAAAGATGAACAAATTAAGATTAGGGGTTTTAGGGTAGAATTGGGTGAAATTCAACAAGCGCTATTGCAACATGACAATATATCTTTAGCCGCGGTATTCTATGATGCTAGTGAAGACGATGAAAGATTGGTCGCATTCATTGTTGAAAAAGCGCCTATTACAGAGGAAGTAAAAAAAATAAAAACCTATAATAAATTTTTAGCTAGTATTTTACCGCATTATATGCTTCCTCACTATTATATTAGCCTGACGCATCTTCCTTTTACACAAAGCGGTAAAATCAATAAAAAAGAGTTACTCAGTTTGTTGCCTAAAAAAACGAAGATGATAAAGGAAGCTCATGTATCTACTTCAATAACTGAATTAGTAAAAAAACTGTGTGAAATAGCATTAGGGCTTGAGCATATTGATTGGGATGATAATTTTTTTGATTTAGGCGGACATTCGTTGACAGCACTGAAATTGATGGCTTTAATTGAAAGCAAAATACACATTCAAATCAATGTAAGTGATATTTTTTATCATCCCCTTATTCGTGATTTTGCTTATCTGGTATCACAAAAAAGAACGCAAGGTCCTAATATAAAAATGGATATGAAAAAAGTCACTCATTATGTCACGTCAATTAGACAAATGAAGGGCGCTCCTAATTTATTTTTGATTCACCCTATTGGCGGCACAATATATCGTTTTCAAGCATTAAATGAATATTTATCAGCAAACTGGAACATCTATGCTATCGAGGATCCAGGGCTCCATAGTAACCAATATTTTTTTAGTACTCTTGAAGCCATGGCAGAATTTTATATTCAACAAATAAAAAAAATTCAGCCATCAGGCACCTATTATCTCGGCGGACTGTCTATAGGAGGTACTATTGCCGTTGAAATGGCCGTGCAACTTAAGTCACAAGGCGATAAAGTGGGTCCGGTCATTTTATTTGATGCATGGGCTAAGTATCCTCCAGAGGTGAATTCAGTCGAATATGTCGATCAATATATCAATACACAATATGCTCAATTAGAGAAAGTATTAGAAGCGGATGTTTTTAAGAAGATTCCCCAGCCACAGCTCATTGTACATAGACAAAGAGCTAAATTATTAGAAGCTTATAAAATTTCAAAACAAAATTTTCCAGAAATAGCTTTATTTAAAGCTATAGATTTACTGCCCGCCTTAAAAGGGGTCGATGACCCCCAAAATTACTGGCAAGAGTATACTTCTAAAGCAATTATGACCTATAGGATTCCAGGTGATCATGATTCGATGTTTTCACATAAAAACATTAAAGTTTTATCCAAAAAATTTGACGAATATTTGAACTTATTAAATAGCCGAATCAAAAAGAGCACTAAAAAGCCGCAAGTTTTAATATAATTTATATAAAAAGGAAGGCAAAGCGCATTTTGTCAGCTATTCTATACTAAGAAGGTAAAGAATATTTAATGGACAAAACATGTCAGATATATCCTATGAATCCGAAAGGGAAGCCGTTTCAAAGTTATATCAAGAGGTTTTCAAACGCCCACCTCGCACCGGTATGGGTATCGCACAGATGACAAATGACATTAAATGTCATTATGAATACATTATAATGAACATACCCCAAAGTGTTTACTGGAAAGATAGAAATAGTACGTATTTAGGCTGTAACAAAATGTGCGCGTCATTGGCAGGCCTTAATGATCCCTCTGAAATAGCAGGGTTAACAGATTATGATTTTGAAAAAAGATGGGGATTGCCAAAGGGCGTGGCTAACTCTTTTCGTGAAGACGATCTTAGCGTTATCAAAACAGGCAAAAGTCTTCTTAATAATCAGGAGGAAGCATTTACAAGCCCAGAGGGAAAAACAGTTTATCAATTAAGTGGGAAAATTCCACTTAAAAATCAAGAAGGTGAGATTATTGGAGTTTTGGGTATTTCTACAGATGTAACCGAGCTTAAAAAAACACAACAGGAATTGCTCTTAGCAAAAGAAAAAGCTGAACAGGCTAATGAACTTAAAACTAAGTTTATTCAAAATATGCAACATGATGTACGTACCCCATTATCTGCAGTATATGCTTCTATGCAAGAGCTAGCTCAAGAAGAAACAGAGCCAGAGAAGAAAAGATTAGCAGATCACTTAGTTGCAAGTACCGGCCAGCTCTTACTTATGTGTAATGAGATGGTCGATTTTGAAAGTGCAGCTTATATGAATGATGATGTAAAAGTTGAACCTATCGAAACGAAGCGTTTTTTGTCTCGAATAATTGATTTAAATCGAGTCGCTGCCACTACAAGACAATTAGAAATTCACTTGAATATTGATTCCGAGGTGCCTTCGCGATTAAAAGTAGATAAGAAAAAATTATATCGAGTATTAGTCAATTTGGTTGGTAATGCTCTGAAGTTTACGGACAAAGGTTCTGTTACCTTGCATGCCTGTCTACTATCAACAACTAAAAATAATGAAGTAGAAATTGCTTTTGAAGTTATAGACACAGGTATGGGCATTCCTGAAGATAAGACCGGTTTAATTTTTGAAAAATTTGTCAAGCTTAATCCGTCTAATCAAGGAAAATATAAAGGAAGTGGGTTGGGTTTATATAACGTAAAAAAATTAGTTGATAGTTTAGGTGGTAAATTAGAAGTAGAAACCGAAGTAGGAAAAGGTTCAATATTTCGCGTAATATTAACACTGTCAGTACCAACACAAGATGAGGCAGTGCATTATACCGCAGACGAAGAAGAATTTGACTCTAAAGAAGCTATTTCATCAGAAATTCAAAAGCTTCCTGACGCACGCTTCAATAAAAATGAAGTTCATAAAAATGTAAGAAAAATGAAAACAATAGACAATGCCAATGAAAATAAACATCAACATCAACTATTAATCATTGAAGATGATCCCGTTTTACAACTGACTATTGGTAATGTATTCCAAAAATTTGACTGTCATATTGCTGCAAAAGCAGATAGTGTATCCAAAGCTTGTGAGGCTATAAAAACACAGGAATATGACTTAATTATTTGCGACCTAGGGATTTTTGAAGGTACTGGTATAGATGTAGTGACTTGGGCAAAGGGTGATAAAACCCATCCGAATCAAAATACTCCCTTTGTGGTATTGACAGCTAACGCTGATGAAGAAATGCGAGAAAAGGCATTAGCTAGCGGTTTTCTAGGGGTGTTTCAAAAACCTTTACCTACTAGCCTAGCGGAAAAAATCTTAAAGGAGTATGTGCATAAGAAGACAGAGATTATCAATAATTCCGAGAAGATAAATAACGAAACCAGGCCAATGCATATTGAACTAAAGGGAATAATTAATGAGAAGTCTATTGATATTGAAGCAACGTTAGAATTAGTTGGTGATGTAGAGATGCTTAAAGAGATTTTTTCTATACTAAAAAATAGCCTAGCCGAAGATGTGAAAAAACTTAAAGATTTATATGTCCAGAATGATATTACAGAAACGCGAAAAATTCTTCATCGGCTTGATGGAACATTTCGCTCATGTATTGTTCCTCGATTGCAACTAACACGAAATGAGTTACACGACGCAGTACGCAACGTTGATCAGCTTGACACTATTGACGATAAATATAATGCTTTTTACCAAGAGGTTGATAATTTCTTGGTAGCGTATAATCAATTGAAGGCGAAAGGAGTATTGTAAGATTAAGTTGAGACTAATACAAATGACATAATAGTAGAGCATTTCGAGTGCGTAAGCGTTCACCCATATTTACAAAAACTAAAATAATAACTATTTCTCTTTAATTGATCTAAAGCTTCGCTTGCGGGTATAGTGGGACTTAGAGACAATGCATTATAATGGGTGTGTCCATTATATAAAACAAAAACAGGATCGTCGGTGAACTGCTCAGCAGCATCTGCATGAGCAATGCTCCCATCAGGTTTCAGTATAATAATAGGCCTATTAAGTAAACGCATCAATATTGTTATCTCTATATCATCTGCCCAAGCATCTTTTCTAACGTGTGCAATATAGTCTTCATAAGTTTGTCCAGGTAATAACAGTGCGTTAACTAATACTTCATAGGCATCTCTGCACTGTATAAGTATATCAGCACAAAAATTTCTTAATTGTTGTTGTTCTACATTCAAATAAATTGCCACAGCATTAAATAGGCAATTTCCATCACCGGGTATATCTAATATATTTAGTCCCGTGCCCCTCAATATCTCATATATACCGCTACGATTTTCCTGTTCTTCTGCTTGTGTTAAGTGGGAAGCGTGCATTATCCCAAATTGTTGCCATATTTGAGTATATGAATATTTAGCAACCTCATTTGCTTTATTATCAAGTCGCCTCTGATGACACTGATCTCCTTCGGCTACTAAATTATTTATTAAAGCATGGTGTCTTTGCGCTGGTTCTGTCAAGCCTGGATGATTTTCCCGCATTGCCTCTGGATGTCCTTGTATACCAATAATTGTCGAGTGGTTATCTTCATTTTCGATAGCTTCAATCTCAGTACCAGCTCGTGTGGCGAATGCACTTGCTTTGAATCCCTTAGGGAGTTCGGCAACTGCTTGCCAATGAACACTTAAAGCTTTTGTTTGGTATAATTGCGCTGAAAGTTGTGGGTAGCCCATAAGTTGTGCTAACTTTGTCTGTGGAATCACAAATAATGGATGTATGTGGGGTCTATTTCCTAAATGAATTTCACCTGTATTAAGTAATTCTGGCATAGATCCGCGATGGTTTTGAGAGGGCTTCAGATTACCACCGATTGCCTCAGCCAATGTCCATAATCCGCCACAAATTGCTAAGACAGGATTACCTGTTTGCCGAGCATGGTTAATCATAGCTTTTTCATGCTCAATTCTGGATTGATGAACCTGCGGACGTTTTTCTGGTGTTATATTTGAATATCCAGGAATAATCATTAACCCAAATTCATCTGGATGATTTTTAGAAATTGCGGGGTAAGTATCTTTGTCATTATTTTGAGGAAGCTTAAGTTCTTGCTTATTTATAGCATCGTAAAATATTTGAGTGCTCCAGTTTGGGGGCAAGCTGATTTCTGTTTTTCTACCCGTAATTCTTTGTATATTGAAATGATCGAAGTAAGCCCCCATTCCACGAGCTTCATCTCGGAAAGTAATTAGAATGGGTGGTCTTGAATAACCGTACCCAATTAAAGATTGACGATAAAATTCTCGAAGACTTGCATCATTTACCCATCCAGACTCCTGAAAACCGCCTGGTGAAAAGCAATCCTGAGATAATAAAACTATATCTTTATCAAAAAATGGTCTAGTGACATGCTCGTATTTTACTACAATAGTTTCGAATGCTCCATTAAAGCAAATTGCCAATGCAGAATGTACTTTTGTTATTGCTTTTGCAACAACCGGGTTGTCAACCGACATAAATAATTGTGCACAAAATTCAAAAAGCGCTGCAAATGCAGCAAGACTTTGTTCGATATTTCGCATATTATCTGAAAAAGAAACTGCTTTTAATTTAGTAAAATCAAAGGTACTACGGAGTGTTTTATCTAACTCTAAGATTGAAAAAAGGCTCGACAAACGATGATGTAGATGACTAAGAACAATTCTTACATCAATATTTAATTGTTCTATAACAGATGACGAGCTATTTAATGGCGGTAATTCTGGACTTTCATCTCGCAAAAAGGATGTAGGTTCATAACGACCATGATAAAATGCATATACTTTTCGAATACGGTTTTTCTCTTCTAAGGTTAAATTTTCAGGATTTCCTCCTCGAGCAAGATAATCATTAGCATTAACATACTCATATAAAGTTTCACCTTCATTTCGGAAAAGTGAGTTTATCGGATCTAGCACAGAAGACTTTTCTTCTTCTGTAAAAAAGAATTGCCAAGGTAGAGGATGAACAGGTAAAAGCAAAGTCATATCATTTAAGTGAAATAAGTCTTTTTTTGTCCAAAAGTGATACCACGCATGAGTCTGTAGAAGTGCTGTTTTAAGGTCAGAGTCAGTGAGTCTTCGATCAAATTTAATTATGTATAAACTTACATCAAAAATATTTGCCATCAATTACCTCCCAGCTTTCCATATACTATTAAATTGAATTTTTAGTTTAAAGTTCATTTTTAAAATAATATTTTCAAGACAATAATGAAAAGTCCTTATGAACTTTTGCAGGATCTTGTGATTGAAGAAAAAGAAAAAAGTTAACTTCACTAAAATTAGTCGAACAACGTTTTATGTCGGATATACCTTCAAAAATTTCATACTCTGAAGCTAATAAATAAAGTGGTAGTACATTTCGTTCTGTACCTTTAAAAGGAACACAAAGCCACGCCGCGTACTTTTTCAATGAAAGGAGGAAATCGATATTTAGGGGCATCAAATCACTTTGTAACAAATTATATTCAAAAGCTGTCATAATCATTTTTTGTATGAACCCTCCCGCGGGTCTCGCCGCAGCTTCCAGGAATATCACTTCTCCAGCCGAATTCATAAAGAACTCTGAATGATATATCCCTTTAGGCATATCTAATTTTTTTAATAAAGCTTCATTCGCTCGTGATAGAGTCATCCATTCGGTTGAGTCAGGCTCTAGAATCATACTCCCTACATTTTTTCCTTCTAGAAAATAATGCATGGGATAATTGTATTTAGAAACAAAAGTAAGTATCTTTCCCTTGTCGTCTATCAAGCTATCGCAGTGGTATAAATCACCGTGTATATATTCTTCAGCTATAAAGTTTAGATCTTTCTCATTCGCCATATATTGCGAGTAATATGCTTGAAACTCTTTAAATGAGTTAATGATCGCCAAGGCTCGGCACCCGGAAAGGGTGGTTGGTTTTATTACAAAAGGTATCCCCAGCTGTGTTGATGATATTTCAAATAAATGTTCATCAGTCAAATTATTTTTTAAAAGCAGATACTTCGGCATGGCAATGCCGAGCGTGGAAAAATGTTCCCGCATTTTCCCTTTGTCGGTAAAAAAGCTAGCTTTTTCGGGATATAAGCCATCAAGAGAGAAATGTTGTCTTACTAATGAAGCTAAGTAAACAAGATTTTCGTTATATGTAATGATTCTTATAGAGTGGTCGGGATACTCGTTTAAAATAGGTGTTAGCAGTTCGATGATTTCTTGTTGACAAATAGCTTGATTCTTGGCAGAAAGAACATTTTTTGCAATATAGATATTTTTAAACCATTTATTTATGTTTGCATTAATTGCAACATCATCAAAAAGGATGAGGATATTATTGTTATTTTCAAATGTTAATAAATCCAAAAACCATGGATTACGGCTTAACAAGAAAATATTTAGAGTGTTATTTGTCTTCATTCCAGTAAATCAATATAGGTGGATTTTTCAAGTTCAGTTAACTGGTTATAGTCGTGTTCTATTTGTGACATGTCTTGATGTAATAAATAAGCAAAACCTGGTCGAGGAATCTTATTTGTTTTGCAAGTCTTATGTAAAAACTTGCCTTTTTCAAGAGCAAGTTCAATATAACTTAGCGATGGAATTTGTTGGAATGGTGTCATATCGAGTTCTTTTTTAATGATACCTTCGACATCGGCTTTAAAATAAACATATCGTGCCTTGTAATTTGGTATTAAGGGCGTAGAAATAAACCGTCTCACTGTTTCTGGTTCGGAAAACATTTTAAGCAATAGTGAAAACTGACTTTCCCCATAAATTTTTTCAATATCAATAGGTGAAATTTTTCCCGCTAATCGAGCTCCGGTTTCAATAAGATAAGGCTCTCCTTGAGGAGTAATACGAACTTCAGAATGTGCCGCACCGTTTTCTATACCTAGCGCGGGTAGCACCTGATAAATGTAGTCAGTTAATTTTTTATGTATCGGATCAGCTTGACTAAGTAAATCAGCATGCAAATCATTTGATACAAGATCGGGAGTTTTAGTATAACCCAGCCAGATATCAATAACTTTATGCTTTCCTTCAAAGCTGAATGTATTAACAATATATTCATCACCAGCTATATATTCTTGTGCGAGTACTTCTTCATTAATTTCATTAAATGCAGTTTTACTGTTAATAATAGCTAAAAATGCATTTTTAATTTCATATATAGAATTACAATAATAAACATTATCAGAGGTCACACTCATGAGGGGTTTTAATACGATACGATTAAATTGATTTTTTTGATACCATTCAAGCAGTTGTTCTAGTGAATTTGTTTTTATCTGCTTTTGCGCAGGTAAATTTTGTGCCCTTAAAGATTCAATCATATAGTACTTGTTTCGCCGAGCGAGGGTAGAACCAAATTGGTTCTTGGGGACATTGAAATTAATAGCTAATTTATCAGCCAACAACACACCGCTTTCAGAAGCAGCAACGATCCCAATAGGCGAGTATTCTGCTATTTGATGAATACAATCAGTCAAGTTATTTTCATGATAGATAACAATATTTTTAATATACTGTGTTTCGTCATGAATAAAGGAAGCATTTTTTACTAGACGTGCCAAAGTAACATGAATACATTGGTATCCATTTTTATTAAACATGTTTGCTAGCGTCGCTCCAGAGGAATACCCACAAACAATAACTATAGTTGGTTTGCTATTCATATGATATGTCCTCGGTGGTTATAAACTCAAGATATTTATCGTATGCATGCTGCCATTCATTAAAAAGAACATCTCCAGAAAATAAGTTAATTAAACTAGGTAAAAGTTGAGCAGAAAAATGGATACTGCTCTCTCTCGGCAATAATGAAGCATAGTTTTCAATCGCAACAACAGAGAGTGACTTTCCTTGTAAATCTATAGGAATGATCGGTGAGGCGAAATTAGAGACTTTCTCATAAATAGGGACCGGATTATTTCGCGAGAATGGTTCACAGATTAAATCGACAATCATAGAACATTGACTTCTTGCTAGGAGATCGGAAGACAACAACGGGAAATAGCGGGTGTCACGAGATATAAATGCATTGATAATAATATCACTAGATAGGATTAAGGCGGGTTGAATCCCTCGTTTTATTTCTTCATTACTGATGGAAACAAAAGGAATATTTAACTCTTTAAAAAATCGAACTATACCTTGCCCAGAGCGGCCGTCGCCTAGAATTAGAACGGCGGGTAATGGATTTTTCAGTTTGAGTTGTTCAATATTATTTATCAGTTCTTCTTGTGTGCGATAGCTTTCTAATGGTTCTTTCCCAAATTTTAATAAAATTGCTGTTGCAGCGGCACAATAGCCAGCATATTCACTAAACGAAGCCGTTCTTTGATTATTCTCCACTAATTGCTCTATATCATATAAAAGACCACCACCTTTCTGAAAAGCCTTGCGTAATCTTTTTGAATTTGGTTGTGCTTTATAAGCATGGGCGAACATAATATGAGTGTGTGGAATTTCTAAAGGAATTGGTTGGAAACGTTTTAAACCTAAAATAACCGTTTTACTGGGATCGGCGTGATACCAACTTTCTGGCTCAACTAATCGTGCACCGGCAGCTTGATATTCAATATCATCAAATACACGTTGTGCTGATTTTTCTACAACTACATTAATTCCATTCTCGATTAATATTTTTGTATCTTCCGGGGTGATTGGGGTTCGCTTTTCAAGCAAGGAGGATTCAGAACGTAACCATAATGTTTTCATATTATGGTTCCTCCGTATGTTGTAATGATTTTTGTATTTTTATTAAAAATAAAAATGCGAATCCAGCCAGAAAGAGGATAAAAGCAAATGTATGTTGATAACTGACTATGCCAGTATATTGTTGGGTTGCGATATGAGAAAAAGCGATATTTGAAATCCCGCTAGCAAATAGTCCAGCAATACCTAAAGTCATCATCCATAGGCCAGTTGCAGTGCTGCGGATTTTTTCGGGTAAAATATCGCCTACAAGAGCATAACCACTCGGTCCAATAAATGCTTCAGCCATAGCTTGCAAGGCCATATAAATAACGATCCAAAATATGCCTATCGGCGTTGAAAAAAAGTATATGGCCATTAAGACTAGAGCGATCCCAATAATATAAACTAAAAACCCCAGCTGAAAGCTACGTTCGGTCGTTAATTTATAATTATAATTTGTAGTGAGATATTTAAGTCCCCAAGCTAGGGCAGGTGTAAATATGACTAGAACGGTTGCATCCACGATATCTAACCACTGAGGTGGAATGTGGATAGTGCCATAATCTGTTTTGACATAATCTTGAATAAATAACATTAAGGAAGTGGGCGTTAACATGTAGATTGACCAAAAGCTAATAGAAAGCATAGCGAAGCAGAAAAATATTCTTATTGCTTGTCGAGATGCTTTGTTTTGTTTATACAAATATGAAAAACAACCTAAGAATATCAGCACACTACAGCTCAATAATAAATTTTTAGAAACATAGGCATGTTTCAGTAATAAATGAATACCATAGACCAATATGGACATGATGCCGAAGGTTAGGGCGGAATTTAATAACGTTGTTTTACGTTTTTCGATTTCTGCTAATAAAACCTTTGATGCAATTAACATCAATACAACTGCGGATGATGAAAATACCGCGACCCAAAGAAATAGGGCGGTATAATTTTGTTGGAGCTGAAACATTCCTGAAAATAAATAACCAATTAAAAACCCGGCATTCATCCCGCTGTAGTTCCACAAGAAGGCGGCTTTACGCTCAGTTTTTTCTTCAGGCCGATAAGCTTGAGTAATCAGCATATTGACGCTAAGCGAACTTACCATGCTTCCCATGAGAAATAGAGCCAACCCCCAATACATAAGGTCTACAGTTTCTTTTGCAAGACACAGGGCCCCCACGATCTGTATAATGACTCCGTATACGAACAAAGTTCGAAACGGCAAAAGTTTTTGCCCCATGACGCTGCCCAATAAAGGGAGGATATAGACGAATGCGACAAAAATACCGACGATATTGCTTGCTAGTGCTTTAGGAAATCCAAAGTAGTTTACTAGGTATAGGGATAACGTCGAGAACATGACTGAATAGCTAGCGACAGCTCCCATTCGTATAAAGAAAAGGAAGCCTAATAAAGACGAGCGTTTGGTTGAAGGAAGGGGAGTGGCAATTTCCATGATCTCACCGTTAACTGACGATAATGGGTATGAATACAATTTGGGCAAGCTTACCACGAGCAGCCAAGAACATCCATATTTCAGTCCAAAATATGCTAAAACTGGTGTAAATTGCTTACACCTGTATAAAAAGCCTCAAAATACTCAAAAAATATTGACAAACGAGAACAAAGAGAACAAAATTATCAAGAATCACAAATAAAGAGGATCGAATATGTTTTTAACAGTAGACGAGATTGAAGAATTAACGGGGTATTTATATTGTAGCCGACAAATTAAATGGCTAGCTGATCACGGATATAAGTTTGAAGTTAGCCGTAATGGCAAGCCAAAAGTACTTAAAACACACGTAGAAGCACGTCTTGGCGCTCAAATCAAACAAGGTCGTCAATATTATGAACCTGATTTTAGTAATAAACGTATTTTTGGTTAAAAATGAAACATCGTAAAAAAGATAGACATCTACCTTCGAGGGTTTATCTAAAGTCAGGCTCTTATTACTATGTTGATCAGAAAAATAAGTGGTACTTACTTGGTAAAGACTTTGTTGAGGCCATGGCGGAATGGGCAAAAATAGCGAAGCCAGTAACAGCTATTATGACTATGCAGCAACTTTTTGATCGTTATATGCTTGAGGTGGCGCCGCATAAAGCACCTGCTACATATCATACGAACAAGATGCAAATTAGAAATTTATATGAACCTTTTGGCGAGCTGCCTCCTTCTGCCATTACTCCCGTACATGTATATCAGTTTTTGGAAAAGCGAGGCAAGATAGCTCCTATCGCAGCTAATCGGGAGAAAGCATTGCTTTCACATGTTTTTAGCATGGCTATTAAGTGGGGTATTGTTAGCGATAATCCATGTCGCAATGTAAAGCGTTTAAAAGAAGTCAGCCGAGATCGTTATATAACACATCAAGAGTTTTGGCGTATCTGTAAAATAGCCCCGCATCACATTAAAAATATCATTCAGTTTGCCTATTTAACGGGAATGCGGCAGGCTGATATATTGAAGCTCAAACATACTGATCTACACACAAATGGAATTTTTGTAAAAATTAATAAAACAGGGAATAAAATTCTGATCGAATGGTCGCCTCGCTTAAGGGCATTAGTACGTAGAATCTCGAGAATTAAATCACGACATAAAAGTGAGTTCTTATTCAATAACAAAAACGGTAAGCCTTATACTTCGTCAGGGTTCCAATCGATATGGCAAAAATTAATAGTCAAAGCAATTGAAGATAAAATAATTGAAGAGAGGTTTAATTTTCATGATATTCGGCGTAAAACAGCAAGTGATATGGAGGAAACTATGGGTAGAGAAAACGCACGTAAATTATTAGGGCATGCAGATCAAAAGACTACAAACATTTATATTAGTGGGACGCAAAAAGTTAAACCGTTAAAATGATAGTTTTATTAGAAAGAGAGGATTCGTATTAGAAAGTGATTATTTTTCGACCTTAACAACCTGGGATAACTTATTGATTTTATTAAAATTTTGGAGCTGGCGATGGGAATCGAACCCGCGACCTGATGATTACAAATCAACTGCTCTACCAACTGAGCTACGCCAGCTTGACGTTTTTTGTGGGTTTGTCGTTGTTTCGGGTAGTACATAACAAGTACGATTCAACGACAAGGGGGTTATAATAAACGAGCAGGGGGTTAATTGCAAGAGTTTTGATTTATCTTGGATCCCGCGGACAAGCCGCGGGACGACGGGATTAGGGAGCGCGGGACGACGGGATTAGGGAGCGCGGGACGACGAGTTTATGGGAGGAAGATGTTCTCAATCGATTGATAACTATATCATCTAATTGTATTATCAAGAGAGTTACCACTGAAGGGATTGAATATGCGTAAATTATTGGCTATTGTTTCGTTGGGTTCTTTGGGGTTGGGTATGAGCACGGTTGCGTATGCTGAACAGAATCCGCCGCCGCGTACCACGATTGTGGCGCCGTCGCCAGCACCGCATGTTTCGACGACCTACACGCAAATGAATCCCAATAATCCTGCGGCGAATAATGGTAGTCCAACGACGACTTCGTCTACACCGGCTAATCCTACTCCAACCACATCGTCACTTGCTCCTGCGACCACCAATATGTTGCCGAATGGAGGCACGATCCCGGGACCCAATAACTTTATTCTCGCGGTGGGCGGTACCGGTTCTAATGTAGCCACCATCACCAATACTGCAGGTCAAAATGTTGCTCAAGGTTATGGTGGTTCAGCAGCAATTGCGTTGAATCCGCAGCCTAAAGAGGGAGATATATTATTAATTACCGTGACGGATCCACAAAATACGTCAACCTGCCATATTAGAATTACTAGCGAACAAAATGGTGGATATGCTTACGATGATACGCAGTATGAAAAAGATAGTTGTAGTCAATTATTGCCTCCCGTTAGCATGACGAATCAACCTAATAGTTTTACCATTAATCCCGGCGAGGCAGTCGCTTCTACTCCAAGAGTTGCAGTGATAATACCAACCAATGGAGTTGCTCCTGCAAACACGACTATGGCAGCGTCAACCACTGCAGCAGTATCCAGTAAATTTTCTTTAACCGTTACCGGCAATGCCAGTGATTCAGCTACAGTGCAAACTATGAGTGGGCGTATTTTAGCAACGGCGAATCCTACCAGTGGGGCACAAGGATTGGCTGGACCAATAAATTCCGGTGATATTTTGCTGGTGACGGTTTCTAATGGTATGAATATCGACAACTGTCATATTCAAATTATTGATGCCGATAATGGCGGGTATACTTATACCGACGGACAATTCCCGAATGACACGTGCAGCAGCTTTTTGCCCGCGACGAGCTCGACTGCGCAAACGGGAATGTTTGTGATTAATACTTCACAGCCGATATCGAATTGAATGGATCCCGCGTCCTACGGCTTGTCCGAAGGACCCGGGACGACGAGGTACCCCTACGCTATTTCTTCTCTTTTGCCGCTAAGCTGCCAGGGGGAAGTAAAGAGACCGGTTTAAGTTGTGAAGCCGAGCTGTCTGGAATCGCAAAATAAGGATCGTTAGGTATCGCCGGTACGCCCGCAGGTGTTTTAAGAGGCGGTAAACTGTGACTTTCTAAGTATTGATTTTCACGATCGGGAAATAAACCCGCCTTTTTAGCGATTGATGAATCGGTCACCGTAGAGCAGCCTGTGGCTATTACCGCAGCGGCTATTGCTATCGAATTCTTTATTACTATTCTCATTTTACTCTTCCAGTTAAGGTAACCATTCTATTGTCATGCCAGCGTAGGCTGGCATCCATAGCACAAAGTGGATACCAGCCTACGCTGGCATGACAATGTGGTGTACCAGTTAAGAAACACTGATATTAGCATGCCGTAACGCCTCAATGACTTCCGCATGAAATTGTTCAGACAGCGGCGTCAATGGCAAACGTATTCCCTCTGGGATTAATCCCATGCGCCATAAGGCCCATTTTACGGGAATAGGGTTAGCTTCGACAAATAATTTATGATGCAAAGGTTGCAATAATGCATCAATTTTATCCGCATTCGCAACTTCTTTTGCTAAGGCTGCAGCACTCATCTCATACATGAGCTGCGGCGCGACGTTAGCTGTGACAGAAATCACGCCTTTGCCGCCGGCGAGCATACAAGCTTTGGCTGTCGCATCATCGCCGCTGTAAACGTCCATTTTATCACCGCAAAGAGCCAAAATCTGTTTTGTTCGTTCAATATTTCCTGTTGCTTCTTTAATTGCCACAATATTGGGCAATTCAGCTAAGCGGGCCACCGTTTCGGGTAAGATATCACAGACAGTACGACCAGGCACATTGTATAAAATTTGCGGAATAGCGACAGCTTCAGCAATCGTTTTATAATGGCGATACAAGCCTTCTTGGGTGGGTTTTACATAACCGGGGGCCATTAATAAACACGCATCCACACCAGCAGACATTGCGGCTTCAGTTAGGGTAATGGCGGTACTGGTTGCAGTGGCGCCCGTTCCGGCAATGACGGGCACACGTCCAGCCACGTGTTCTACTACGTGACGAATAATGGATTGTTGTTCTTTGGGATTTAAGGTCGCAGCTTCGCCGGTGGTGCCAACGGCAATGATCGCCGTGGTATGGTGTTGCAAATGGAAATCCACCAATCGACTGAGGCTATCAAAATCGACTTCACCCGAGGCCTGCATGGGGGTAACCAGCGCTACCATACTGCCTTTAAACATAATATTGTTCCTTACTGTTTCCTACCTATGGCATTATCGCAATCTCATGTTACACTACACAAGGGTGTTTTGAAAAAAAAATGGATCATATGGAAATGAATCAATACCTTGCCTTGACGATATTGGCGCCGGATCAGCCGCATATCTTAGCTCAATGCACACAATTTTTTGCTACCTATCACTGTCAAGTTCATTCCAGTCGCATGTTGGCATTGGGCAATTCTATCGCGCTATTAATTTTATTGCATGGTTCTTGGAGTGAAATTGCCAAACTAGAAACGCATTTACCCCTGCTTGAGCAAAAGCACAATGTTTTAGTGCGTCACCAGCGTACACAACTTAAAGAAATTGATAACCAACAATGGATTCCTTATTCAGTGGAGTTAATTGCACATGACGGCAGTGGTCTGACAGAAACAATCAGTACTTTTTTTACTGATATTGGCGCGTATATTTATGAAATGCAAAATAATAGTTATGTATCTAATCCGCAACAAATTACCATGTTTTCATTAGCTATGCGCATTCTGATTCCAGCAGACATTCAACTATCAGATTTGCGCGAGCAATTTGTTGCAATGTGTGATACGTTAAATGTAGATGCTTATCTTGAACCTGAAAGGATGTAAAATATGACGAAAGACCGTGGTCAAGGAAAACGACTGTTTGTAATTGATACCAATGTTTTAATGCACGATCCCACGTCCATTTTTCGATTTGAAGAACACGATATTTATATTCCAATGGAAGTATTAGAAGAATTAGATAATAACAAAAAAGGGCTTTCTGAAGTTGCTCGAAATGTACGACAGGTTAGTCGCTATTTCGATGAAATTTTGGAAAATGCGAGCTCACCCGAAATCAATGCAGGATTATTGATACATAATCCTAAAGCAACTATTAAGCATGCGAAAGCACAAGGTCGATTATTTTTCCAAACCCATGAATTAAGAGCTTCTTTACCTAACAGTCTACCTGGAAACAAGCCGGATAATAGCATTCTAGCGACTGTAATAGCATTGCAAGCAGAACATTCTGATCGCGCTATTATTTTAGTCTCAAAAGATATTAACCTACGAATTAAAGCCACATTATTAGGCGTAGTTGCTGAAGATTATTTTAATGATCAGGTTATTGATGACATTTCTTTATTGCGTACGGGTGAACGTGAGTTAGCCAATAATTTCTGGGAAGATCATGGCAAACAAATGAAATCCTGGAAAGAAAAAGATAAAACATTTTATCGTTTAGGTGGCCAAGACATCCACTCATGGAGTCCCAACTTATGCTTGTATACACCCGATGAAAATGGTGAGGGAAATGGTTTTACTGCCATAGTAAAAGAGGTTGGTGAAGAGGATGCATTAATTGAGTTAGCAACCGATTACACGCATAAAAGCAATGCCGTATGGGGCATTACTGCACGAAATCGCCAACAAAACTTTGCGTTAAATTTATTAATGGATCCCGCGATTGATTTTGTTACTTTATTAGGGATTGCCGGTACCGGTAAAACCTTATTAACACTGGCAGCTGGTTTAGCGCAAACGATAGAACAAAAAATTTATCGTGAAATTATTGTGACTCGTGTAACTGTGCCGTTAGGTGAGGACATTGGTTTCTTGCCGGGTACCGAAGAAGAAAAAATGACGCCGTGGATGGGTGCACTAATGGATAATTTGGAAGTATTGCATTGCAATGAAGATAGTGAAGATTGGGAAAAAGATGCGACCAATGAATTACTGCGTAATCGAATTAAAATTCGTTCGATGAATTTTATGCGTGGCCGTACATTCCAAAATAAATATATCATTATCGACGAAGCACAGAATTTATCAGCCAAACAAATTAAAACCTTGATTACGCGTGCAGGGCCAGGAACGAAGATTGTTTGTTTGGGTGATATCAAGCAAATTGATACACCGTACTTAACTGAAGTCACATCGGGTTTTACTTACGCAGTCGATCGATTTAGTTCATGGAGCCATAGTGGACATATGACATTAACACGTGGCGAACGTTCAAGGTTGGCGGATTTTGCGGCTGAGAATTTGTAGTCTTCGTAGCCCGGATTCCGCTTCGCTCCATCCAGGCTACATGAGCTAATTACGGTCCAATGACGATCTGAGGCAGAAGTAACAAACTATCTACTTCCGTCAGATCTAACTGTTGTGGTAATGGTGTCATGGTAACTGAGCCAGGGATACTGACATCACCTATATAGACAACGCCATTGCTCGTACCGGTACCTGCATAAATATGGTTCGTAGCATCAAAGGCTAAGGAGACGACGCCATCCGCTGTGGCACCAGTTGAACCTCGCCACGTGCTAAGATTTACATCATAGCCCCCTAAATTAGCTGCAGGCACGGCGCCGCCTCCCGTTCCTGCGGTCGTAAATAGCCCGCCTACATATAGCTGACTATTTTGACTTGTAAAGGATGATGCTTGCTCAGCACTGCCAGTGACCCCGCCGCTCATGGTGCTCCACGTGCTACCATTCCATTGTGATACACCGTGGCTAGCAGGTAAGTCGGTCGCAACTTGATTTCGACCACCGACGAACAAATTATTATTAGAAAAGTTCAATTTATAACGAGCGAGGGTAGGAGCTACCACACCATTCCCTAATGCAAACCATTGTGAGCCATCCCACCGTGCAACATTGTTGGCAGACGTTGAGGATTCTCCTATTTGGGTGAATTTTCCTGCAACATACACATCTGAAGTGGCCAAATCCACTGCGACCGAGTGCGTCAGAGGGTCAGCAATGAGTCCGGTACAAGCCGGTAAACTTCCACTTACTGTCTGCCAAGCGCTACCGTCCCATTTTGCTATGCAATGGGTGTTGGCAACCGCTCCGCCACCCGCATCCAAAGCAGCAGTAAAAAGACCTACAGCATAGATATTGTTATCTGCATCAACAGCTATTCCGAATGCTGCATTATTGAGCCCTCCCCCTAGGGTAGATAGTCCGGCCCCGGTATATCGCAGAATCCTCCTATAGGTGGTACTTCCCTGAGTAAATGTGAATGACCCTCCAGCGATGACATCACCGGCTTGATCTAATATCATGGAAAATTCTCCACCAACACTAGGTGTAGCAAAAAGCTGTGTCCATTGCGTCCCATCCCATGCAGCTACACCAAAGATAGTTACTGCCTTAGCTGTAGGTGCTACAATTAAACTCGTAAGTAATACGGCTGCACCACAAAATCCTTTTATTGTTGACTTCATCATTTTTCCTTTTTCCGTACTAACCAAAAATTCCACCACTAGCAATAATGCGAAGAGAATATGTCACAGGCAGAGGATAAGCTACACCATCGATAGTGACAATAATCGTTCCACTCTGGCCACTGACCAAATCACCCGATGCCTCTGCCTTAATCCATATCAAGCAACTAGAGCCGGCGGGAATAGGGCTAGGGCAGGTAGATTGCAAGAAGCAGGTAGGATCTCCTGCAGGACAATAATGCAATTGACCGCTATTTAATCCGGTAAACGTCACACTATCTATCGATACAGCAACATTTTCATTATTTTGTACATTAATAGCGCGATAACCTAAATGCTGATTGGCGGGCTCGGTATTGGGGGTGACAGAGACCGAACCCGTCGGTGCGTCTGTTACAGTTACATTCAGGGCTTCATCATTACAGGGAGTTGAGCAATAAACATGATTGGATGGAGTATTACAAACTGTAGGGCCGCCGGTCAGGCGACCACCAACCAGCTGGGTACTATCGATGGATAATTCTAAATTACAACTTTGTCCTGGAGTTAGTGTGAAAGTGGTTCCACATAAACCTGCGCCGGTTACTTGAGTAACGCCGGTTGGTAAGTCTACTACACCACTACCCGTTAATGTTGTTGGGCTGGAGTTCGTTACACGGTATATTGCTGTTACAGTGGTGCCGAATGGGATTGAGCTGGGTGCTGGAGTGGTGGCAACTAATGTAAATACACTGGTTGATGTTGCTACAGCTGGGGGTGTTACCAACGCGCTTATAAGTAATGCTACTAAAGCATAAAATCCTTTTATTTTTGTCACCCTCATTTCTCCTTTTGTGTAACATATGGCATTGTATTGGAAAACAAACAAATGTGTCAATTAATAACAAATTGTTAAGTAAATGCACTAATATCAGTGAGATACTTACCTAAAATTAAATGATGTATATTATCTGTCCCTTCATAGGTAAATACGGACTCTAAGTTCATCATATGACGAATGACGTTATATTCTAACGTAATACCATTGGCGCCTAATAGATTACGTACTGTACGTGTGATGTGGAGTGCTTGTTTACAGGCATTCATTTTCGCCATGGATGCTAGCGCTGGTTCATGTTGACCGTGCTCTTTCAAACGACCAACTTGTAAATTTAATAACTGTGCTTTACAAATTTCTGTGTACATATCCGCTAAATCTTTTTGTATCAATTGAAATCCTGTCAGTGGTTTACCAAATACCTTACGCGATCCTAAATAATCTAACGCAATATCGACGCAAGCTGCAGCAGCGCCCATCGCGCCCCAAGCAATGCCATAACGAGCTTGTGTTAAACAGGATAATGCTGCACCTAAACCTTTGGTGGAACCTGGGAGTAAATTCGCATCGGGCACAAAGCAATCGTTAAAAAATAATTCGCCAGAGATCGACGCGCGCAATGACATTTTGTGATGAATTTCTTTAGTATCAAAACCCTTAAAATCTTTTTCAACGATAAAACCACGAATACCCTCTTCGGTGTGTGCCCACACGATAGCGATATCAGCAATAGTTGCATTAGTAATCCATTGTTTATTGCCATTAAGTATCCAGCCGCCTTGAGTTTTTTTAGCAGTGGTTTTCATGTGGGAGGGATCAGAGCCGCCATCGGGTTCGGTTAAGCCGAAGCAACCGATAATTTTACCTTTGGCCATGTCAGGCAAAAAGCGTTGCTGTTGGTCTGGGCTGCCTAGTTTGAAAATGGGATACATGCATAAAGAGCTTTGCACGGAGACAAAGCTACGTAAGGCGCTATCGCCGCGTTCTAGCTCTTGGCAAACTAGGCCGTAGGCGACATAGCCCGCTTCCGATCCGCCTAACTTTTCTGGAAGTGTCATTCCAAATAATCCTAACTCAGCCAGGCGGGAAACTAAGTGCATGGGGAATTGAGCTTTTTCGTAGGCATCGACCATCAAGGGAG
>CAZULF010000021.1:0-3180 GCA_964621215.1 uncultured Legionellales bacterium
CGATTATGAGGCCAAATTAAATGACTTTATTAATCAAGAACCTGTTAGCTGTCTAAAAAAACCTTTAGATCTAACAGAGTTATTACAAACTATTGAAAAAAGTGCAACGTAGCAATGTCTAAAACCATCTTATTTATTGATGATGAAATTAATATTTTAAATGCTCTAAAGCGAATGTTTCACGATTATTACGTATTAACAGCATTAAATGCGCAAGAGGCTTTAGAGATATTAAAAAATTATTCTGTTCAAGTCATTATTTCCGATCAGCGTATGCCAAATATGACTGGAACTGAGTTTTTTAAAGTGGTCGCTGACTTATACCCTGACATCATTCGAATCATTTTAAGTGGACATGAAGATTTTCCAATATTTAAAGACTATCTCACCAATGGAACTATTTATAAGTTTATCAGCAAGCCTTGGAACAACGAACAATTTCATCATTCTGTTAGAAAAGCATTTATCCTTTTCGAAGAAAGACAGAATGGGAAAAAGAAAGATGCCTTACTGGCTCATTATGATAGCCTCACGAGATTACAGAATCGTTTAGCATTTAATGAAAGCTTGTATACAACCATACAAAAATTTGAAGATAAACACGATAATTTTGCTGTCATTTGCATTGATATCGATAGATTTTCTAATGTAAATAATTTAGCAGGTGAACAAACTGGAGATAAAGTTTTAAAAAATGTGGCAAATCGACTAAAAAGGACCATGGGACCAAAATCTGTGATTGCTCGTATGGGAAGCGATGAATTTGCTATACTCGTCACTGAGAAAAAATTTCTGGAAAATGTTGATAAACTATTTGACAATTTATTTCAAATTTTAAAGAAGCCCATGAAAATAGAAAACGGATCTCTGTATTTAACGTATAGCATGGGCATGAGTATGTATCCACAACATGGAAATAACTCTAATATATTAATGAAAAATGCCAATAATGCGTTACATTATTCCCTAACACTGGGTGGAGATCACTATCATGTTTATGATGCAAAAATGAATTTCGTTCCTGAAACTAAGTTAATACTAGAAGCAGATTTGCATTCGGCCTTAGAAAATAATGAATTTATAATTTATTACCAACCAATTTTTGATGCAAACACTAATAAAGTTAATAGCGTCGAAGCGCTTTTACGATGGCAGCACCCTACTCTGGGACTAGTTCCGCCGATGGATTTTTTGCCTCTCTGTGAAGAAACAGGGTTGATCGTTCCAATTGGAGAGTGGTTAATACGAAAAGTGGCTAAGCAAATTAAACAATGGCATACAGAGGGATTTACGGACTTATTTGTCGCCGTCAATCTTACCACAAGACAATTTAATTATCCTGGATTATTAGATTTAATCAAAAGCATACTAAAAGAAAATGATATTCCTGCGTCTGCATTAGAATTAGAAATTACTGAAAGCTTAATTATGCAAAACGTTGATTCCAATATTCCTTTATTAAAAACTATAAGAGATCTAGGGGTAAAACTTGCTTTGGATGATTTTGGTACAGGTTTTTCTTCATTAAGCTATTTAAAAAATTTCCCGTTCAATACGTTAAAAATTGACAAATCATTCATTGATGACGTTGCTAAAACTGGTGGTAGTTCAGCCATTGTAGATACCATCATCGCATTGGGAGAAAGTTTAGGATTAACATTAATTGCTGAAGGTGTGGAACACCAAGATCAATTAGAACTGTTGAAAACGCATCATTGCAATTTAATACAAGGGTTTTTATACAGCAAACCTGTTCCAGAAAATGAATTAACAAAGTTGCTGCATAAAACAAACTCGCTCAAACGATAAACTCCAACGGCCATCTAACTAAATATCCTTGTAACCTGGATAGAGCGCTAGCGGAATCCAGGTTGTCACTGTTCGTGCATTGTCATCCCGAGCACTTGATTCCCTGTACTGGCAAGTTTAACTGACCATTTTATTTGGCAAATAGGCTCTTGAGTAGTAGTGGCGAGGGATCTGATGGCACGAAGATCGCTCTTCGTAGCACGAGATTCCTCGCTACTACTTGCGAAGATCTTAGCGTGTAAATATGAAGCAACGCTCTTTACGTTAAAGCATTCGCGAGGTAAAAAAATAGCACAATAACTTATCGGTAATTATGCCAATAAAACCTATATTACTGATAGATAGGGCGCCTATAATTTTTTGCCTGATCAAAATCGACAAGTATGTTGGGCGCATCTAAAAAGAGATTTTACTAAAATAGCTGAGCGAGACGGTAAAGTGGGAGGCATCGGTTTTCAATTGCTGAAATATTACCACAAAGTTTTTATCTTATGGAAAACCGAGCCATTAGAAAGACGTTTAATGCATAAAAAAACACAACAATGGTTCCGACGTTTCCAATCTCGCATGTTGCACTCTTTGTTAGCTGGTTCGCACTGTGGTCATAAGCAAACGCAAAATACATGCCAAAATCTTTTAGATATCTGGCCCGCTTTATGGACTTTTTGGGCTTCAGACGTGCAGGCTACGAATAATCAGGCGGAGAGGCAGTTACGACCTTTGGTTATTTCTAAAAAATTAACTTTTGGTACGCAGTCTGATAGAGGCAGCCGATTTATTGAGCGCGCTTTCACAGCAGTGATGACATGCCAGCAGCAAAAAATACCTATCTTGGAGTTACTGCAAAATGCAGTATTTGATTTCTTTGGCGGCCGTGCCTTACCTGTTTGTGAGTGAGTAAGGCCTGAACGGTTACATGAAATTAGATTTCTGCTTCAAACTCGGCATGGTTTCGCATAATGCAGGAGCCATTATGCCAGAGCCTTCCGATCAACAGGCGTAAATTCCGGTGGAACTCACCGTACTCCTCGCAATACGTTCAATATTGATTGCTGCATTGATATCTCCATCATGGAGTGCGCCGCAACGACATGTCCATTCTCTTTGTGCTAATGTTAAATAATCGTATCGGTTCCTATTATCTTTTAAAACTATTGTTTTCGGGTAAAGGAGTATGTGCTGTAGTATTATTACTGTTTTCGGTAGCACTTTGAACTATATTTGAGGAAGCACTCCTAAAAAATGACAGCTTTGTGAGATCACTCGAGCGAGAAGCTGTATGTACTCCATATACTACATATGCACCCGTTTCAGGTGTCCAATAAATTGAACTTTCTGCTCCATCTAATCTTCGGAAATGATTATAACGGC
>CAZULF010000021.1:3280-6447 GCA_964621215.1 uncultured Legionellales bacterium
CTCGAATTTGCCCATGCACTTCATATGCACCTGTACTCGGCGTCCAATAAATTGAACTTTCTGCTCCATCTAATCTTCGGAAATGATTATAACGGCCGACTTCATCTGGCGTCGTCATTTCATCTGTTATTGGATAACCTAAGCCGTTTTCCCAACCCAGAGCTATCCATTTATCTCGAATTTGCCCATGCACTTCATATGCACCTGTACTCGGCGTCCAATAAATTGAGCCTTCTGCTCCATCTAATCTTCGGAAATGATTATAACGGCCGACTCCATCTGGCGTCGTCATTTCATCTGTTATTGGATAACCTAAGCGGTTTTCCCAACCCAGAGCTATCCATTTATCTCGAATTTGCCCATGCACTTCATATGCACCTGTACTCGGCGTCCAATAAATTGAACTTTCTGCTCCATCTAATCTTCGGAAATGATTATAACGGCCGACTTCATCTGGCGTCGTCATTTCATCTGTTATTGGATAACCTAAGCCGTTTTCCCAACCCAGAGCTATCCATTTATCTCGAATTTGCCCATGCACTTCATATGCACCTGTACTCGGCGTCCAATAAATTGAGCCTTCTGCTCCATCTAATCTTCGGAAATGATTATAACGGCCGACTTTATCCGGGGTTATCATCTCATTTGTTGTAGGAGAACCTAATATACCGTCTGCTCCCCCGAGACTTTCCCATTTTCTTTTGATTTCTCCCGTTACTACAGCGAAATTTAAACGGCTCATTATAGCTCGTCTAACTGATAACCAAACTTTTTTATCAGAATCAATATCAGTGTGACTTGTCCACTTTTCCTGGTCATAAGTGTAACAATCTTCTCTATCTTTTTTAACATTATTATCACCATCCCAAATATGCTTAAAAGAGATTTTTTCGTTATAATGCGCATGTGGATTATGATGACCTACTAAATCGCCAAGCATGTCCTTCAAACAATAACTAAAAACTGAAGTACCTCTTTTCTGATAGAAGTTTTCAACATATCCAGCCTGCATAGCAAACGGCTCACCTGGTGTAGTAATATTATAACGAGCATCAATAAGACCTACATAGCGAACATCTGCTCCCTCCTCATGAGCTTTATTCGCTAATCGAGCAGCTGACCACCCTCCTAAGCTATGACCTAAAATAAATAAAATAGGTTTATTGGAACGTTGGACTACTTCATTCCAGTGTCGCGAAGTTTCAGGGTCAGAACCAGAATCACTATGGTGCCATTTGGTATTAAAAAAATTATTGCTTGGTACTCCATAAGGCGTCAATCGATCACGCATATAATCTACTAAACCTCCAATTCCGCCACTAGACTTTGTAATAAGACCACGGATGCCCACAACCACAACTCTCTTTTGATCATCAATACTAAATGTTGTTTTTAATGAATATGCATGACTACTAGAATTAAATCCTGAACCTGCTTCTAGCGTATCACCGTTTTCAATTTTTTTAGGTGGCACAGTTTGTATAGTATCCGTTGTAACAGTTGATGTTGTTGAATTTCTTAGTTGCCTCGTTGATAAAAGACTAAAAAATGAGCGGTATTTTGATGTGGCAAAAGATAGTCTGTTCATTTTTATCACTTGCATTACCCCTTCTTTATTTCAAGTAAGAAAAGATAACATTATTTATTTTCAAAAGTAAAGTATGGACAATTTATTTGCAGGGACGAAGTAGTAATGTCCCCTAAAATCCTCCTTGCCAGAGCAGGAACATCTAATTTCAAAATGAGTTATGCTCGAATCTTGATAAAGTGCTAGCATATCGGTCTGCATAACCTGCCTCAGCAGCTTCTTTTAAAAAAGAAAATGCCTCGGCGTATTTAGTCTTACGATAAAGTTTTACACCTTCATCAAATGCTTCTTGAGGGGTTATAACATTTGACGGTAAGGTTGTAACGTTACGCTCGAATACGCGCTGGTGTTCTGATGGATTTTATATTAGCTGTGACAATGGCGATGTATTGGCACTTTCGGTGGTCTATTATTGACCATGTATGACTTCGATACATTTACAAACTAGATGCTTTCACATAGAATAATTGTGAGTTGGATGGACTTTGTTATTAATCACAAGGAGTGAATGTTATGGATGCTTCTTTATTTATTGCTAAATTATTTGGCTTTTATTTGCTCATCTTTGTCGGGGCTATGCTTATTCGTCCTATCCACATGCGTAAATTAATTGGAAATATCATTGAAAGTCCCGCTGTTATGGCTTACGGCTCTATGATGGCGATTGTGATGGGGTTAATTTTGGTATTATTCCATAATGTGTGGGTGTTAGATTGGCGATTACTGGTGACAATTTTATGCTGGTGGATATTGTTCAAAGGTTGCTTGAACTTATTTTATCCACAAGCCTTAGCTAAAATTAGTAATTGTGTGCTAACAGATACTAAGTGCTATTACATTCTTATTGCTATTGATACTATTTTAGGGTTATTCCTGCTGTATCGTGGTTTTGGGCGTTAGAATACTGACTCAAAATAATGAGTAACCTTGTGGTATGAAAGATCTTCGTGAAGACGCCGTAAATACGTCCCTGTAGGCTCAGGTTCGGCATCCCTGCCTCACATGCTTCACGAAGACATTCATGCCTCAAGGCTTAAATTTTTAGCACACCTACTTCGCATTCCCATTTACAACCGGAGCTTCCGCTTTAGGTACTACTTTTAAAGCATCCGCGTTCACGCTTTTTACGCCGCTAGTTGCTTTGGCCAGATCAATCGCTTTTTTGTGTTGTGCAGAGTTTGGCACATTGCCAGATAAAGTAACAACGCCATCAGTCGTTGATACGCTGATATCAAAGGCATTTAAATCAGCATCTTTAACATACTGTGCTTTGATAGAGGTGGTAATAGCGCTATCACCAACAACTACACCAACGGATTGCGCTACATCATCTAAACCTGCGCCAACCGCTTGTACGGAGTTATCAAATGCTTGCCCAACTTGGTTGCCAACCTCTTTCATATTATCAGCGTAGGCAGCGGTTGCACCTGCTAATAAGAGACTTAACATTAATACGTTTCCCTTCGTCGTCATGGTATTCATCCTTATGATTGCAATGAAATAAACTAACTATCCACACCCATTGTCGTGCCAGCGCAGGCTGGCATCCACCTTGAGCAATGGATGCCAGCCTGCGCTG
>CAZULF010000021.1:6457-25975 GCA_964621215.1 uncultured Legionellales bacterium
CCCCCCACCTCACCCCCCCCTCCCCCCCCCCCCCCCTCCCCCACGACAATGGGTGTGATAAGAATATAGATGCTAAAAGCGTTTAAATCAAGCTAAAAATCCGCATGACCCGGCGTACGTGGGAATGGGATAATATCGCGCACATTACTCACTCCGGTAATATAACTGATCAAACGTTCAAAGCCTAGCCCAAATCCTGCATGTGGCACCGTTCCATAACGACGTAAATCACGATACCAAGAATAAACTTCCGTATCTAATCCTATCTCTGCCATGCGTTTATCGAGAACATCCAAACGCTCTTCTCTTTGACTACCGCCGATGATCTCACCAATGCCTGGGGCCAGTATATCCATCGCAGCGACCGTTTTGCCATCATCATTTAAACGCATATAAAAAGCTTTAATATCTTTCGGATAATTCATGAGAACAACTGGGCGCCCTACGAGTTTCTCTGCTAAATAGCGTTCATGCTCTGATTGTAAATCGATACCCCACTCGACAGGATAAGCAAATTTTTCACCTGATTTTTTCAGGCGATTTATCGCATCGGTATATTCTATATGTTCGAAGTTAGAATTCGCTAAAAGCTCTAACCGCTTGATACATTCTGGATCAATTCGTTCAGCAAAAAAAGCCAAATCATCTCCGCGTTCATTCAATACCGCTTTAAAAATAAACTTTAATAATTTTTCAGCTAGTTTAGCAACGTCATATAAATCCGCAAACGCTATTTCAGGCTCTACCATCCAGAATTCCGCCAAATGACGACTGGTATTGGAATTTTCCGAGCGAAAGGTGGGGCCAAAAGTATATACTTTCGACATTGCCAAACAATAAGCTTCCGCATTTAATTGGCCCGACACGGTGAGAAAAGTTTCACGTCCAAAAAAATCTTGACTAAAATCTACAGAGCCATCTGCTTTGCGAGGCAAGCGTGTGATATCCAGTGTGCTGACACGAAACATTTCACCGGCACCCTCACAATCACTCGAGGTAATAATCGGCGTATTAATCCAAAAAAAACCATATTCATGGAAAAAACGATGAATGGCTTGAGCGCAAGCATGCCGTACGCGGGTTATCGCACCAATAACATTAGTACGCGGACGCAAATGCGCAACTTCACGCAAATACTCCATTGTATGGTGCTTGGGTGAAATAGGATAAGTGTCAGGATCATCGACCCAACCACACACTTTAATTGTTTTAGCATGCAGTTCAAAAGGCTGCCCTTGCGCTGGGGAGGCAACTAATACACCATCCACAATAATGGAACAACCGGCGGTAAGTTGCAAGATTTCGTCCGCATAATTAGGGAGGGTATTAGGCGCAACCACTTGTAGTGGATGAAAGCCTGAACCATCGTGGACGTGTATAAATGAAAATCCAGCTTTAGAATCGCGGCGGGTTTTCACCCACCCTCGTACTGTGACTGGTGTATTCGCTTGAGCAATACCTGCTAATAATTGTGCAACTGAATATACTGACATGACTTCCTCTCTGATCCCAACTATTTGGGATAAAGCTAAAACTACGTTATTATCTCATTCATGGGCGCAATTGTACCCACACCTAGCCCCAAGGTAAAGGTATACCCGAACTGAATACAAGGAATATGTATGAAACGATTATTAATTATGATTGGCCTGATTCTTGCTATCTTTGGCATTGGACTCATGATCCAATTCCGTTCACTACTAGCTTTACTGCTCATCACACTTTTTTTAATTGGTCTGGCAATTTATGACTACTTTCAAACTGAACGTACCATTTTACGCAATTTCCCTGTAGCGGGACATTTGCGCTATCTATTTGAAGCCATTCGCCCTGAAATTCGCCAATATTTTATTGCCAACAATCAAGAAGAACGTCCTTATAATCGTGAGGTTCGTAGCATTGTTTATCAGCGCGCTAAAAACACCTTAGACACCCTTCCGTTTGGCAGTCAGCAAGCATTTAACTTAGCAGGGTATGTTTCGGCGCGGCATTCACTTAACCCAACCGTTATTCCGTTTGAAGATACACGCATTATGATTGGTGGTCCCGATTGCAAACAACCTTATTTTGCTTCGCGATTAAATGTGTCCGCCATGAGTTATGGTTCGATCAGTCCCAATGCCATTTTAGCTTTAAATAAAGGCGCAAAAGTAGGAAACTTTGCCCTTAATACCGGCGAAGGTGGCTTAAGTCCTTACCATTTACAATACGGTGGCGATCTGATTTGGCAATTGGGTACAGCTATGTTCGGATGCAGAACGCGAGATGGACTCTTTGATGCGCAAGAATTCAAAAAGAAAGCCAGTTTAGATAGTGTTAAAATGATTGAGATAAAATTATCACAAGGTGCTAAACCTTCGCATGGGGGTATCTTACCCGCCATTAAAATCACACCCGAAATTGCCGCTATTCGTTGCATTCCTATGGGTGAGGATTGCTTATCTCCGCCGACCAATCCAGAATTTTCAACACCCGAAGAATTATTGCATTTTATTGCTAAAGTACGTGACTTAGCAGAAGGAAAACCTGTCGGTATTAAATTGTGTATTGGCATACGTAAAGAATTTCTCGGTATTTGTAAGGCCATGTTGAAAACAGGTATTTTGCCGGACTTTATCACGGTAGATGGCGGTGAAGGTGGTACCGGTGCTGCACCTTTTGAATTTGCAGACTATCTTGGTGAATCATTAAATGAAGGATTAAACTTTACTAATAATGCTTTAGTAGGCGTTGGTTTGCGCGACAAAATCCGTATTCTTGCTAGTGGTAAAGTCGCGACTGGTTTTGATGTAGTCGCTAAAGTTGCTATCGGAGCCGATGCCTGTAACTCAGCTCGCGCGATGATGTTTGCCTTAGGTTGCATTCAATCATTGCAATGTAATAAAAACACTTGCCCAACGGGTGTTACCACGCAAAATCCTAGATTAATGCGCGGCCTGGTGGTTGAAGATAAATATAAACGTGTTGCTAATTATCAAAAGGCGACGCTACATAGTTGTCTTGAACTTGCCGGAGCAATGGGAGTAAAAAGACTGGATGATTTAACTCCTTCACACATTTATTTACGTATGATGGATAATGGTCCTTCGAGATCGTGCACGGATTTATTTCCCTTTATGGAAGATAGCGCGTTACTGACGCAACCTGAGAATACTATTTTTGCCCGTGATTGGGCTGCGGCAAGAGCGGATTCGTTTTAGGATTAATGTTGACTGGATGCCAGCCTTCGCTGGCATGACAACTTCTCTGACTTTGTCATGCCAGCGAAGGCTGGCATCCAGTTCAATTCATCAACAATGCAAATAAGACGAGCGGCGCAACCAAGAACTATCCGGATAATAAGCAAACACTAAACTTCCACCTTTAATGGTATTAATCGTTGGCTTCAGCATTTTCTTGCTCACCGCCGGGCAACCCCAGCTACGACCTACGCGTCCGCTTCTATCATCAACATAGTTAGCACCATGAATGACGACTGCGCGAGACATCGCGTTATTATTAAATCCTGGCTCTAAACCTTGTAGTCGTAATGAGTAACCGTTTTTACCATTATAGGTGCTTGCAGTTTGATACACGCCTAAACTAGATGCCAGGCTATTACTTTTATTAGAAAAATGTTTCGCATACAAATCGCCACTATTTTTACCATGCGCGACATGCTGCTGATATTTCACTTTTTTCTTGGCTAAATCAATCACCCACATGCGTGGCTGAGACGAGGGTTTAGAATAATCGATAATAGTTAAGACTGGTTTTTGAGCTACCCCACGCTTTGAAGCACACGTGTAAGCCTTCATACCCAAATCAAATACTTTTGGATTTAATTGGCTTTTGTTACCTGCTAATTTGTCATAGGTTAAGGTGTTGACCGTTTTAGTATCAAATTTACCGCTTGAGCTTGAACCAACTAAATCATCCAGACCCCAAAACGCATAACTGTTAGCCGAAGCCATGAGACCCACGCTTGCAATAGCGAGTAGTCCTATTTTCTTAAATTGCATTATTATTGCCTCCTAGTTAAGTTACTTTTGGAACTGTTAGCAGCTCCTAGTCCTTCCCTCTACTTTTTCTCCCTAATGCGCGGGAGAGGCCAAACCCTAGTCAGAATTTGGCAGGCACTCATTTACCTATTACTTATTCGTGACGTACTTTTTCAATCTCATAAGAAAGCAGACCTGCTGGAGTGTGAATCTCAACAACATCACCTTCCTCCTTACCAATCATAGCACGTGCTAGAGGAGATGAGATTGAAATTTTTCCTGCTTTAATGTCCGCTTCTTGCTCACCAACAATTTGATAGATCAATATTTCATCATTATCGGTGTTAATTAAGTCAACCGTCACTCCGAAGATAACGCGTCCTGTATGTGGAATGCGCTTGACATCGATGACTTCAGCATGCGACAACACAGCTTCCAAATGCTCAATGCGGCCCTCAGTAAAGCTTTGACGTTCACGGGCTGCATGATACTCAGCATTTTCTTTTAAATCGCCATGCGCACGCGCTTCAGCAATCGCAGCAATGATCTCGGGTCGTACAACCTTTTTTAAGTGCTCCAATTCCTCTTGCAGCTTATGCTTGCCGCCGACAGTCATCGGTATTCTTTTCATGATTTTCTCCAATCATAATAATAAACCTATCTCGGTTTATTCAAATCAGGCGCATTATATCACCATGAATGCGTTTTATCGATGCTTTTGCGCATCCTGGATAATAATCAAATAAAATCAATAAGATAAAATCGGTTTGGTTCCCATCTCCCGCGTATGATTTTAAAATGAGAACGGGATGTGAGTGCGGGAGAGGGGTTAGGGGAGAGGGCTACGGGATCAGCTGCAAAAATGCTTTTGCTTTTTCCTGATCGCGTGTACGCGTCATCGGCGGTAAACTCTCGAGAAAAACCGCACCAAAATCACGTGACACTAAGCGTGGATCAGCAATCATTAACACACCTAAATCTGTTACATCACGAATTAAACGCCCTGCTCCTTGCTTTAGCGCAATCACTGCTTGTGGAAGTTGATAATCGGCGAAAGGTTGTTTGCCTTGTTTTTTTAAGGCATTAACGCGTGCAAGAAAAATCGGATCATCCGGCATGCCAAACGGTAAACGATCGATGATCACGCATGATAATACATGTCCGCGTACATCCACACCTTCCCAAAAACTGCTTGTCCCTAATAACACTGCATTACCTAGCTGACAAAATTCTTTGAGTAATTTATCTTTTGATGTTTGCCCCTGAATTAATAATGGAAAGGGTATTTTATTTTCTAACAGCTCTGCTGCTTGTCTCAATGCACTGTGACTCGTAAAAAGAAAAAACGTTCTACCTTGGCTCGCTTCAATTAATGGAATGGCAGCATTCACCACTGCTGCGGTATAACTTGGATGATTAGGATCCGGCAAATAACGTGGGACATATAATAATGCTTGTTGCTGATAATCAAATGGGCTGCTTAAATGTAATGTTTCCGCTGCTTGCAGTCCCATTTGTGTAATGAAATGATCAAATTGATGATCGACTGCTAATGTAGCGGAGGTAAAAATCCATGTGCGTGAATCCATCGTCAAATGCGGTTGCAATTCTTCAGCGATACTGAGTGGCGTGTGATGAATCATAAAACTATGACTATAAGTTTCATACCAATGGATCATACTTGGTTGGCTATCATCAACCAATAATAAAAATAATTGTTGTAATTCTTCAAAACGGCGATAGCAATTCTCTAAACCTTTGCCACGTTCAGACATAGACTGCAACAAGGGATCTAAATCAGCAATAGCATCCACCACCATTTGAATAGCCAACTCAACGCTAGCATTGTTACTAATTCGATGCCATGGCGCACGCTGCCCTGCTTCACCCATGGCCAAACGCATATCTTTCACGGTTTTTTCTACTGCATTAGCTAGCTCTGTTAATTTAGGCGTATCTTTAGCATCGATCAATTGCTCATATTCAATATCTTGCATCAACTCCATCAACTGTCGACTGCTTAAACTGCGTCCGAAATATTGTCCCGCAATTTCCGGTAATTGATGCGCTTCATCGAGAATAATCACTTGAGCTTGTGGTAACAACTCGCCGAGCTTATCCGTCTTTAAATTTAAATCTGCAAAAAACAAATGATGATTGACAACAATAATATCTGCCTCTAACGCTTTGCGTCGTGCTTTAACTAAATAACAGTCATTATATTGTGGACATTCTGTACCTAAACAATTATCTGCTGTACTTGTCACATGTGACCAAATCTCTGCATCTTCAGGAATACTTTCAAACTCGTTTATCTCTCCATGCTTTGTACGTTTAACTGTGGAACTAATTTTGCGTAAATACGATGCGGATTGGCGTGAGTGGAAAGTTTTTTGATGACTGCTTTTTTCCATATTGTGCAGACAGATATAATTGCTACGTCCTTTTAACAAAGCGATTTTAACCGGAATTCCCAATGCTTTACGAATAAGCGGTAAATCACGATGAAATAATTGATCTTGCAAATTTTTGGTGCCAGTAGAGATAATGACTTTTTTCTTGGCCCGCAAGGCTGGTACTAAATAAGCAAAGGTTTTACCAGTTCCCGTGCCTGCTTCTGCAACTAAGATAGATTCCTCTTCAATGGCTTTCTCAATTGCCATGGCCAATTGTTGTTGCGAAAAGCGCGGTAAAAAACCGTCAATATGCACCGTGAGTGGGCTATTACTATCAAGCAAAGCCGCACTATCTAATTCAGCAGTTGATTGCAAACGTTGTTACTCTTCTAAATATTGACGTTTATTGGGCGTATCTTTCCAATCATCCGCATCGATCGGCGCCGGTATTTTGGTGGTGATGTTGGGCCATTCTTGCGATAGCCGAGCATTAATTTCTTTAAAATCTGCTTGCGACTCCGGCAACTCATCTTCTGAGTAAATCGCATTCACTGGACATTCTGGTTCACATAATGCACAATCGATACATTCATCAGGATTAATAACCAGGAAATTGGGCCCTTCGTAGAAACAATCTACTGGGCACACTTCCACACAATCAGTATATTTACAGCGAATACAACTTTCGGTCACAACGAATGTCATAGCGGTTCTTTCCTTGGGGGTTGAAGATAGGGATATTATACAGTAGTGAGAGGATTTTGGGGAGAGAGATTACCGCAAAAACCACACAAACCCGGGTTCTGCCGGTAGAGTAAATTCGTCAGGATAATCAACACCGATAAAATGAAGTCCATTGGGGGGCATGGTGACGCCCGCATTGCGACGATCTCGCGCCAGTAATACATCATTGACCCAGGTAGGAGGTTGATCGCCCCGCCCTACTGCTAGCAAAACGCCAACGATATTTCGCACCATATGGTGTAAAAATGCATTAGCTTTTATGTCTATCACTAACAAGGCGCCATTTTCAATAATGTTTAAATGCTGGACTGTGCGTATGGCGGTTTTAGCTTGGCACTCCTGCGCACGAAAAGATGTGAAATCGTGTGTGCCAATTAAATAATGGCTCGCTTCACGCATGGCAACCACATCCAATTTACGGTGTATCCAAGTTACATTCTGTCCCAAGATACTGCTACGCACTGGCGCATGATAAATCACATAACCATAGCGTCGCGCTGTCGCCGAATAACGCGCATGAAAGTCATCAGAAACGGGGCGTATCCAGCTTACATTAATATCTGATGGGAGAAATCGATTTATTCCAAATAACCATGCATGCGCATCTCGCATTGCTGTAGTATCAAAATGGATAACTTGATTTAATGCATGCACGCCAGCATCGGTACGGCCAGCACAAATGGTTTCTATTGGATGATTAGCAATTTGAGAAATAGCCTGTTCTAATGTGGTTTGCACGGATGGCGCATTGGTTTGCTTTTGCCAGCCGTGATAGTGTGTTCCATTGTATTCAATACCGAGTGCGTAGCGCATTATTTTTTACTATTCTGTATTTGCTCTATTAAATTCTGAGCTGTTTGTTTTTGACTGTCATTGCCTTCTTGCACTATTTCTTGCAGAATTTTTGTGGCTTCTTCAAAATCATCCATATCGATATACGCTTTTGCTAAATCTAAACGTGTTTCATTGGTCGTCTCTTCAGGAAAAACATCATCAGCTGCACTTTCTTGCGATATCGCGTCTTTTGCTACAGATATCTGAACTGATGCTTTCTCTATTGTTACATTATCTTCCAATGTTAAATTATCCAATAAACTTTCCCATGGCGCACTAGATGGCATTACGGTTTCTGCTGGTTTGGGAGGTTCTTCAACTTGTGTACTTTTTGATTTTAGCCAATCACCATCAAATTCTATTACGCGGGATTCTTCCTTTCTATTGGCTTCTTTCAATAGCGCTTCTTCAGCGTTCTTTTCTGTTTTTATGGCTGCTTCTGCGACATCCACTTGAGATTGCCACTGGTCGTTTAGGTTGTTTAACGTTTCTTGTAAAAATGGTGGCAACGATGCTAAAGAAGTTAATTTGGCTAAGGTCGCTTCATATTGCGGTGCATTTTTTTGATTGACATACACATCCAATAATTTCAGCAAAACGTCAGGTTGGTCCGGACTTTGTGTCAAACCTGCTTTCAATAAACTTTCAGCTTGTTCATAACGACCATAAGCCATATAAACACTTGCTTCATCTATTAAACTAATAGGCGGAGCATATGCTGCTTCAGTTTTTGTTGAGGTTAATTTTTCTTGATTTTCTGTCGGCGATTTTGATGTGGGTTCAGTGGCCTCTGCTATTGATGTAACATGGGCTGATGTAACATTGGTTTCGATCGGTAGATCTATCGCGGTTTCTCTTGGGATTACTTTTCTCGCTTTAGTTGCCTTAGCTTCAATCCAATCAGTTAACGCTTTGTGAATTGATGCTATCGAGAATGAAGATAATTTTAAATGATTAAGCTTTTCTCGCAAATTACGCCATGGTACAAAAATACCCGCGAGTAATCCCATTATCAGCAACAAAATAATTAAGGGATAAACATACCAAGGTCTCGTTTCCGGAGGCACAATCGCTCCGCCTGTTGCTCCACCCGGTTGCGTTGTCACTGTTTGCGTGGTCAGCGTATTAATTGCATGATCTCGCTGCTCTTTGGCTAAGAGCCTTTCTAGCGTATCAACTTCTTTTTGTTTCGTAATTAATTGCTCATTTAATTTCTTAATTTGTTGCTGCAACGAGGTTACTTCACTCTGCAAAATAATATTCGCTTGAGTGGATACTTGCATTGCTTGCTTGGTTGCAGCTAATGCACTTAATACTTCTTGCATATTTTGTGGTGCATTTTGCGCTGAGAATGAAGCTGACGTTTCTGTTTCTTGTTCTAATGATGAAGCTGGCGATAATGAATTATTTTCTGTTGACATTGGCGATGCGTTGGCTTCAGATAACGATACATTCGCAGCTTGATTTCCGATTGTCGTTTCATTTTCAGATTCAGTCTCTGTTGTTGTTTCAGTCGTCGTAGGTTCAATTGCAGTAGGTGGCAATACTAATGGCTCCACCGGTGCGGGTGCTGTGCCTGATGAAGATGTTGTAACCGTCTGACTTTGCCATGCTTGATTCTGTTCAGCTAAAATAGCGCGCGCTTTATCGTTAGATATAGCTAACGCTTGGGATTCCGTCGGAAGGATTAACATCACACCCACTTTTAATCCATTAATATTATTGCGCACAAACGCTGTGGGATTCAGCTGAAACATGGATACCATATTTTGCGTCGTCGTCACGTTCATACTGGGGCGAGTCTTTTGTGCAATCTGCCAAAAACTTTCATTGGCCTTAGTTGGACCATAGAGTGTGGGCCTTGCTAATGGCTTAACTGCTGCAGAAGTCGATTTTGTTGCCGCTGGTTGTGCGGATACGGGTGAACTCGCCGCGTAATTTATCGGATCCAAAAATATCGTATATTCACGCAGCACTTGACCATTCACCCAATTTAATTGTATTAAAAAAGTCAGGACGGGCTGTGTGATGGGTTGTGTAGAAGTAATGTTGATAATGGGTTGCTGGTTTGCATCACGTTCAACCGTAAATTGTAATACGGATAATTCAGGATCGCGTTTTAAACCTACCGCTTCAAATTGCTGTTCTGGAGCTAAGACTACATTCAAACTTTGTAGCGGCTGACTCCCTAAATCCACAATATCGATTTTAGCATTGAGCTGCTGGTTTAATGCAGAGCTTACTTGAATATCGCCCAATCCGATCGCCCAGGCGAGCGCGGGTAACATAAGCACTATGAGTGATACTATTTTTAGCAGCCTACGCAATCTGATTTTCCCCTGCGCTTAATCCATTAAAATCGGAGCTTCTTATTATATCTAGTATGGTACAAAAAAGTGAAAAATTATGTATAATCATGAAAATATATTCACTACACTGCAGAAAAATATGATTGATCCATTAATTCTCACTAAGCAATTAATTGCACAACCCTCTATCACACCTGATGATAGTGGATGCCAAGACATATTAATTTCTTTACTAAAAGAATTAGGTTTTCATATTACCTCACTTCCCTACCAAGATGCTAGTAATTTTTGGGCTGTTAAAGGTGAATCTGGACCCACTTTGGTCTTTGCGGGTCATACGGATGTTGTTCACACTGGCGATATTGCTCAGTGGAAATTTCCCCCCTTTGAACCCACCGAGCATGATGGCATGCTGTATGGGCGTGGCACTACGGATATGAAAGCGGGTGTGGCGGCGATGATTGCTGCAACTGAGCAATTTATTCGCGAATATCCACAACATCCTGGCCGTATTGCTTTTTTAATCACCAGTGCGGAAGAAGGTCCGGCAGAAAAAGGTACACCTATTGTGCTGGATTATTTAAAACAGCAGGGACAAACCTTTGATTGGTGTGTTGTGGGTGAACCTACTTGTGGGGAAAGATTGGGAGATACCATTAAAAATGGACGACGCGGTTCATTAACCGGCAAATTGATTTTGCATGGTAAGCAAGGACACATCGCGTATCCGCATTTAGCAGAAAATCCCATTCATCGCTTTGCTACCGTTTTACATAAACTTGTGCAACAAGAATGGGATCGTGGTGATGCATTTTTTGCTCCCACTAGTTTCCAAATTTCCAATATTCATGGCGGCACTGGAGCCGGTAATGTTATTCCAGGACAGCTCGAAGTGTTATTTAATTTCCGTTATTCACCCGCAGTAACTGTTGATCAATTAAAATCCATGGTGGAAGAGATACTTAAACAAGAAAATATTGTTTATACCCTCGATTGGACCCATTTTGGCGAACCTTTTCTTACTGAACCAGGAACTTTAATCAAGGTATTGAGTAGCGCAATTGAACAGAAATGTGGTGTGCAACCTGAATTATCTACCTCTGGCGGCACATCGGATGCTCGCTATATTGCCAAGACTGGTGCTCAAGTGATTGAGTTCGGCTTGTGCAACGAATTAATTCATCAAATCAATGAATGTGTATCAATTAAAGACATTTATACACTTCAATCAATTTATTATCGTTTAATGACAGGGTTACTATTGCCATCTACACTATAAGTATGATGGACGGATTAAAATCATTGAAAAATATTGGACTTTTTTTAAAAGCGTTGTGGCAACAACCGCGACGCATGGGTGCCGTTGCACCTAGCTCGCCGTATTTAGCCGACGCAATGGTAAAGCCGATTAATCGCACTACTAGCGATTATGTTATTGAAATTGGTGCGGGTACTGGCGCAATCACGGGAGCATTGTTGCAGCATGGCGTGAGTATTGAAAAACTGATCGTCATTGAATCCTCCGAGGAATTATCTCAACACTTAATAGAGACCTATCCTGGACTGAAAGTTTTAACTGGCAATGCAACTAATTTACTTGAATTGCTTCCTGCAGAGATAAAACCTGTTCAAGCGATTGTTTCCAGTTTACCGTTGCGATCAATGGAACCCGAAGAAGTCGATAAAATTCTTTATGTTATTCATAAACTCTTGCCGTACAATGGCAAGTTTATTCAATTTACTTATAATTTACGCGGAAATAACACCGCATTGATGAAAAAGTTTAAGTTAATTTATAAGAAATATGTTTGGTTAAATTTGCCACCGGCGTGTGTGTTGGTGTTTAAGCAGAGAGATTAGACTGATTATCCTTGTAGCCTGGATGGAGCGCTAGCGGAATCCGGGATTCTTGAATAGAAAACCTGGATTCCGCTAGCGCTCCATCCAGGCTACATATATAGACTCTAAGATACTTACCAAATAAATCCGATATAAATTAGAAAAAGACCTAATATAAGATGAATCGACGCAACCATGCGAAAATGTAATGGATTTTCTATAACTTTTACTAATGCTGCAGAAATTTTTTCTGGAAAAAACATCAGTGCAATGGCACGAATAAATAGAATCCAGCAGATGAGCGTGACTAATAATGCCCAGCTCCATTCCCAATCATTATGAAACAACACTAATAAAGTGCCGCCAACTAAATTGATAAATGTAATCAATAAAAAATGAGCGGGATTAGAAATAACTTCTTTCAACGCTATTTTAAACTGTGCTGGGCGGGTAAAAACCGTTAATGCAAATACAATAAATAAAATACCTAAAAATTTAGCGATCAGAACTGTTGGATACATTATATTCACTCCTTTGAAAATTATGTAGAAACCAGTTTTAGTCTACTACAGGATAAATTAACATGCAAACTAGGTCCGATCCCGAAAAAATTGTTTATAAATTCATATTTAGGATGACATCCCTTGCTCACATCGATGGTTTCCAGCATAATGAAGAGGCCCTATCGGGCCATATGCAAAAGCAAAGGAGGCTATCATGACGGGTTATCACGGATTATTAGGTCTTATTATTTTAATTATCGATATCTGGGCTATTGTGAATACGTTAGGTAGTTCACTCAGCGTAGGACGCAAAGTGCTATGGATTGTCATAATCATATTATTACCTTTCTTAGGCGCTATTTTATGGCTATTAATCGGAGCTAGAGCCCCCAAATTGTAAGTCTTTACAAAACAAACATGAGTATTGACGAAATTACAGTAAATGCGCTATTATGGCGTCCTTGATTTCGGGGTATAGCGCAGCCTGGTAGCGCACCTGCTTTGGGAGCAGGTGGTCGAGAGTTCGAATCCCTCTGCCCCGACCATTTTTCAGTGTTAGGACTCCTTGCTAAGGGGAAAAGCGCCCGTAGCTCATCTGGATAGAGCACCGGCCTTCTAAGCCGGGGGTAGCAGGTTCGAGTCCTGCCGGGCGCGCCATCTCGTGCCCCTTTCTGTGTATTTTAAGTTAAAAATGGTGGGCGTAGCTCAGCTGGTAGAGTCCCGGATTGTGATTCCGGTTGTCGTGGGTTCGAGCCCCATCGTCCACCCCATTTATTAGTTACTTCGCCAGATTATACTTATAAACTGTACCCTACCCTCTGGTAGGTATCACAGCCATCAAAAAGCCCGGGCCGTTAGCTCAGTTGGTAGAGCAGCTGACTCTTAATCAGCGGGTCGTTGGTTCGATCCCAACACGGCCCACCAGTTAGACCAAATAGGTTGTGATTAAATGCATACGACCCAAGAACAGCAGCTACCCAACCAAGTATTTGTTGCTTATTTAGATATATTAGGATTTTCAAATTTTATTGAAAATACGTCTCATAAAGAGGCAGTTAGCAAATATCAAATCATTTCTATCCATTTACAAAAAGCATTAGCTCACGTTGCCAATATTCCTACAAACACCCCTTGGTTTAAAACCTCGCTTGATCATGCTGGAAGAGCGATTGCATGCGCAAATCTTGAACAGATAAATATTCACTCTCTTGTCGTTTCTGATTCAATTATTTTGTGGACATCCAACCGTAATGCTAAAGCTTTATTTGATCTTATTGTAACAGTAAAAACTTTTATGCTAGGGATGTTCTATGCGGGGTTACCTCTGCGTGGAGCAATTACATATGGAAATTTATTTTACCTTTCAAGACAAGTTCAGGCCGGTGCACTTATGATTGAACAACAAATAATAGGCAAACCTTTAGTTGAAGCTGCTAAATTAGAGCGGAATCAAATTTGGACAGGATGTATTATCGATCACAAAGCTGTGCAGCAGTATGAGCAAGAAACGCAAAATCACGGCGAAGACGACGATATAGCTACTTTGTCTTATCTTGAAAAAAGAAAAATAGTAATAAAATATCAGGTCCCTATGAAATCTCCAGCATCTAAGACTAATTGCAACGGCACAAACTTCGTCTCTACTATGTATGTGCTTAATTGGACGCAAGATAAAATGGACGAGCAGAGTGTAAAAAAAGCTTTTGAAATGCATAATAAACTTATTGAAAACGATGACAAGAAAATTCAAAATACTATTCAATTTTTAAAAGATATCAATATGTTTCAAGAGTCGATGTAACCTGCGTTCCACAACGCGCAATGTAAGGGGTCCTGAAATCTGCCTAAAAAAAGGTACGTACTAGTATCCAGCAAGTGTAGTCGGTATTTTGAAAGTCAACCTCGTCATGTACAATTAATTAGATTTTATATAAACTTAGATACTTAAAATGAGTCGTATCTTGATTCACTGGAGTTAGCAAAGTGAGCGGAAAACATCTACCCTATCCTAGCAAACCATTTAATTTTTTACAGAAAATACACGATGATTTTCAACCACTTTCATTGAAAATTAAATTTGATAAAAAACATTCGCTGCATATTACTTTAATATCATACTATGGCTCAATTTTTGAGTTAACAGGAAGTTGTATTTCCCTAATTCAGAATGAGTTGTTTATAAGTATTCCTATAGTATTACGATCTATATTAGAAGCACAGGTTGATTTAGTTAACCTTATAAACGATCCTGAGTATGGTTATACTTTGAGATTTAGTTTTCTTAACGAATCGTTGAAACTTTTTGACGAGGCACAAAATGGCAATGACTTATTAGAAGACATTGCTACAACTCCTAATTTCGATGAAAATCACCTTAATTTTAAAAGGGAAAAAGATCTGCTTAAAAGTAAAGGATATAAGTTATTAACAAATGAACAAAAATTTAAAAAGGCAGGAATGATGACGGAGTATAATTCTATTTATAATCGCCTATGTTGTGACTCGCATAATAATCTAAGCGCGTTAGGAAAAAGACATCTCAGATCTGAAGAAGATGACATATCCGTTGTTTTCTATAAAACCCCCAAGACTGTTGATATCATTTTTTATATTGCAATAATCACCGAAATATTTATTAAATCAGCTGAATTAATACATGATTTTTTTAATACCGAAGCTAAAGATATTATAAATATTTATAGAAATGAGTTCGATACCTTAACACAACTCTATAACAATTTGTAAGTGTAAAGCCTCCTCTACAGGAGCAAAGTAGTAATGTCCTTGACGTCCTCCTGTGGATTAATAACCTCACAAGTATATTCATGCATTGCCAACGCTAGCTCCTCGCAGAAACTTGTGAAATTTTGCTCAATATTTTCAAAAGGAACCGCTGGAAAATGAGCCTCTAAACGCCGGCGCTGACGTTCGAGCCAATCTGTTTGCGAACGTTGACAGTCGGCATAATAAACAGGGGTTTGTGCAGTGCCAGAATTGTTAGTCCGTGTTTGTGTTGCACTTGAAATCAATCTACTAAATGATCTTTTCATCATAATACCCCAATGGTAGTTGTTGATTACTGTAAGGAGGACGTCAAGTATACTAATGATCGAGAGGCCAGGAGTATGCATTATTATGTCAAAGAAGAAACAGTGGACGAATAAAGAAAAGTTTGTCATAGCCCTATCGGCGATAAAAAATGAGGTCACGATCCAAGAGCTATGCCAACGCTATCACGTTACGGCAAGCCAGATTTATGCGTGGAAGAAAGAGTTATTCACTGGCAAGTCCAAGCATAGAAACAAAACAGATGACGGGACTAAACAAGCAGAACGGTTATACGCAAAGATAGGTCAGCTTACCGTTGAACGGGATTTTTTACAGCGTGCACTGGGAAAATGCCCAAGGGACGACGACAATAGCTGGTAGAGCAGGATAACGAGGCGTTAAGCGTACGTCGCCAGTGCGCGTTACTGTCGGTGAATCGTTCTAACGTGTATTACGAAGCACAGTCAATTGCTGAAGATAAGGTTGAGCTACTTAATGAGATACGTAATATATGGGAGCAGTATCCCTTTTACGGTTATCGCAAAATTGCATGCAGATCGATGAAAATATAGCTTCATCGCCCGGATAACGTCATTTTTAGGCTCCCTTCTTCGGCTACCTAAAATACGAGTCAACTCGTGTAATTTTTTCTTATTGTTTTATTGCCAAAAAATTGCTATGCTGGCTCAGAATTGTCCTTTTGGACATGATCGCATAAAATTATCAATAACGACTTTAGTTGTTCAAACTAAAAATTATAACGAAAGCAGTAAATCAGGTATACAGCAAAGGAGCTTTCATTATGTATCATAGTAAACTTGAATCATCTTTTAATCTTCCAAGAATCGAAGCACTTTTAAATCCCGCTTATGGTTGTTTAGGAACAATCAGAAATAAAGAGGGAATTCTTTTTCTTGGTGTGACAGGTACAGGAAAAAGTACGGCTATCAATTATTTAAAGGGCTGTAATTACGAAAAAGCAAGAGATCCTGATACTAATAAAAAAATGATGCTGTTGAAACCTGGGCAAACTGTTTTTGTTGAGGAAGGACATGGATATAGTGCAGAAACTTTTTATCCAGAAGGCGTGGCCTGGCGTGACCGAGTGGTTTTTTGTGATATGCCAGGATTTAATGGCAATCGCACCACAGAGCAAAATATCTGTGAAGGTTATTTACGACAACAAGCTGTTAGAGCTCTAAGTACCGTCAGAGCTGCTGTTATTTGTTTTCCATGGAATAGTGCTGAAGCTAGAGCGCTAGATATAGAATCATTGATGGCAACGACGCAGGCTTTATTTAAAGAACCAAATAAGGTTACACCATCATTATTCTTTTTGATTACCAAAGCAAGCAAAACACTGACGCCAATGCATATCATAAATACATTTAAGAATCTAAAAAAAAGCGCGGAAGCTGCGCTGAAAATAATTGACGACGAAGCAAAAAAACTTATTGAAACAATAAAATCATCAAGTTCCTCCAGTACCGAAACTAGTTTAACAGAGGACAGCACTTATCAATTGGCGACGCAGTTTGGGCAACTGATTTCCAAGGATGGCGGCAGAGTGGCAAAAGATCGCCAAAACTTACAAAATAAAATTAATTTTTATCAGCAAGTTCTTGACTGTCAGAATGGTAAGCGTCTTTTTATCTTACATCCTGATGATAATGGTGTATCTCGAACAGTAATTTTAAAAGCATTTTCTGAGCATTTGCGTATTCAACCCAATATTGAAAAGGCAATATTTCGATTAGCAAATGCGACTAATGATGCGGCGATTAGCGAGTTTAATACGCTAATAGAAGACGCGGCGGCGGCGGGGTGTCAGCTTATAAATCAAAAGAATAACTTAACTCAATCCATTAAACAATTAATTTCAGACTTAAAAGTAAGAGAAACAGATACTTTACCAAATTTAAAAACATATTTAGAAAAAGTTCGTGCAGCAAAAACAGAAGAAGACCTCTTACAGCATGGTTTGGTTCAAGTGCGACAGCGAATGAGATCTATTTCTAGTGAACTTAACCAAAAGCAGGCACTTATAAGCAGTATAAATCAACGACTTATTCGATTAAATCGAGACATTGAGACTCATGATACTGACGATCCTTTGCTACATCTTATACTTGAACGAATGTTTCCGCAAAATAAATTAGTAGTTGGGCTTACTGTCTTTGGTGTTGGATTAGCTACAGCAGCAATACTTGCAGGATTGGCTGCAACGGGCGTCTGGATTGTTGGTGCGGTAGGTACGTCGTCTGTTGCTGCTACTGGGGCAGTGAGTGCAACAGGAGCTGCTGCCGTGGAGGCCGCAGCAGGGGCTGCGGGAAGTATTGGAGCAACTGCTGCGGCAACAACGGCTGGAGCAGTGGGTGGAGTAGCAGCGGGCGCGGGCGCTGGAACTGCTGCGGCAACAACGGCTGGAGCAGTGGGTGGAGTAGCAGCGGGCGCGGGCGCTGGAACTGTTGCTACAGCAGCAACGCTTTTAAGCTTCACTAATATTCTCAGTAGACTCTTAGCGGCCGGCTCTACGCTTTCAGTCACCGCTGCCACATCTCTGCTTATCTTTATAGCCAAGCATCTTGAGCAACATCAGTTTGAATATGATGCAACCACAACACCTTATTCTAAGGTTGAGTTTTCCGCTAACCATGGATGGTTTATTTCACCCAAAAGCGAGCCTCAGGAATATAGTATTACTTTCATCGCAAACCCATATTTTGACTCTACTGCTAGTGTACATATTTATGTAGCAACAAGACAACGTTATGAGAATAGCCTTCTTTTATGGGCGCAAGAAAAAATAGTTAATGAACAACAATTAACTGATCTTGAACAAACATCTAGCAATCTACAAGCAGAGTTACATACCGCTCAACAAGAACAGCAAAGAATTACCTCTCGATTAGCAGAGATTAATATCCTAGGTAACGATGAAGGAATTTGCGATGCTAATGCATTAATTGAACGTATCCAGAGCAATATACAAACAACACAAAATCAAATTACACAAATAAACCAACGTCTTGAATCGCGTAAAGCCAAACGTAATAATATAGAGCAACAATTAGCATCTATGGCAAGAATAGCACGATTCTTGTATATACTAAACGACGTTAATCCCTTCGAGAGGGAGATAACTCAAGAATTTTTGGAAAGATATCGTAAATCATGTGCTCTTAATACGCAGAATAGAATTGGGACTGTAGACGATTATGGAAAAATACACGGACTAAAATATAAAAAAATTCCCGATATTACTGACAGTTTATATTGTGCTGTTAGCCGTTATATAGGATTACCTGAGTCACGACTAAGACAGATGGTCATTGATTATTTAACTAGTAATACAGCGCAACTTAGTAGTGATACCGATCTTTTGAAAGGGCAATCTATAGTCGAGTATATTGAATCTATTCAACTGCAATATGAACAGAGTAACTCCCTCGATCTTGCCATATTAATGAAGGCTCTTCAAAGACCTATCGCAATAGTTGATACAAATGGTATGCTGGTTCATCCCGAACTAATTGAAAATCAGACAGGAATGCCGATTTTCATTTGTGACGATGAAGGTATACATTGTGGTATATTATTACCTACGGGAGAAAAAGACCTGTTAGATATTTTAGCTGAATTAAAGTCTAAAAAGATAGAGCCAAGCTTGAGAGGTAGTAATAGTAGATTTTTTGAGTTAACATCTTCACTTTCGTTAAGTAGTGACTCTTCAACCTCTTCTCCGTCTACACCTATAGTGACCCCCACATTTCAGACCACTCAAGGTACCAAAATTTAGGGGTATACTAACGGTCGAGAGACCAGGAGTATGCATTAATATGTCAAAGAAGAAACAATGGACGAA
>CAZULF010000022.1:0-25496 GCA_964621215.1 uncultured Legionellales bacterium
TTCTGAACTTAAACTCGACAATTATCGCCACAAACGCATCCTTATTACCGGCAGTAATGGTTATTTAGCCAATAATTTACTGCATATGCTCAAAGATGTGGAGTGCCATATTACTCGTATCGCTTCCAGCGGTAAAATACTGACATTAGTCAATGGCGCCTGCAAAGTAGAAGATGTTATCGGTGATCTCACACAAGAAACCTTATGGCAGCAAGTGTTGCCACACACGGATATTATTTTTCATTTCGCTGGGCAATCCAATATTGTGCAAGCCAATCAAGAACCAGTAGCGGATATTCAGCGTAGTATCACGCCTTTGTTATTGTTGCTTGAAACTTGCCGTAAACATGCATTACAACCTCACATTATTTTAGCTAGCAATGTCAGCCTTTATGGAAACCCTCATAAGTTACCCGTTGATGAAACTTTTCCTAACCAACCACAATCCATATATGACTTACACAAGTTACATTGTGAAGAGTATTTGCATTATTTTATAGGTAAAGGTTATGTACGTGGTTGTAGTTTGCGACTCACTAATGTGTATGGTCCTGGTATTCAAGCCTCTGGCAAAATCAATGCTGGGCTCATTAACCATGCGATTCGTCGCGGCATTGAACACGAGCCTATCTTGATTCATGGCGAAGGTGAGAGTCAACGAGACTATTTATATTTAGATGATGTTTCGCGTGCATTTTTAGCCGCCGGTTTAGTGCCGGAAAAAGTCAATAATCAGCGTTTTATTATTAGCAATAATCATAGTTATACTGTCAATCAAGTGGTAGAAAAAATTGTAGCTAGTTTAGCTAACTTGCACGGGTTACACGCTGAAGTGAAATCGGGTGATGGTAACGAAACAGCGAGCGAACAACGGCATTTTTGTGGGAATTCTGCTAAATTTTACCAGGCAACCGGTTGGCAACCCACGGTGTCATTGGATGAAGGAATTGAACGGACGATCAAGGCACAATGATGACCGTTAAAAAACGTCGAAAAAAAGCTAAAAAAGGTTTATATCATCCTGCTAATTGGCCATTACATATTGGCTTTGGATTAGTTCGTTTATTAGCTCTGCTACCAAAAAGTTGTAAGCGTGCATTAGGTAAATTTATTGCTTGGTCGTTATTCACCATAAACAGTAAAATGCGCCATATTGCGCAAGTGAATATTGAACATTGCTTTCCGGAATTATCCGTTGAAGCTCGACAAGCGATGTTGAAAGAGAATTTCTATTTACTGGGAATGATGTTAGTTGAGGGTTTGAATGCAGTTTGGCCGTCAAAATCCAATATTTTGCCCACGATTGGTACTATCACCGGCTTCGAACACGTTGAAAAAGCGCTAGCAGAAAAGCGTGGCGTTTTATTATTGTTTTCCCATTTCATTGCCATTTATCTGGTGGGCTATTTACTTTTATCCAAGGTGAGTGTGCCATTTTCTATTATGTACCACAGTCCTCGCAATGCGGTTTTAAAGCGTTTTTTTGATGTGAATTTAAAAAAACATTGCAATCAAGTTTTCACACGCCGTGATGTGCATAAGATGGTAAGGCACTTACGTGAAGGTAATTTAGTGTGGTATTCCCCGGATCTGGAGCCGAATAAAAAACATCGCATCTTCGCCCCCTTCTTCGGCATCCCTACCGCCACCTTCACCACCACAGCCCGCATTGCCAAAATGGCTGATACCGTCAACATCCCCATCGCTTTCTATCGACGTGATAATGAAGATATCTACGACGTTATCTTCCATCCTCCATTAGAAAATTTTCCCTCAGACGATGAGGAGAAAGATGCGACGTTATTAAATAAAACTGTAGAAGACTTAATTCGGGTGAAGCCTTCCCAGTATTTATGGATATATAAACGCTTCTCCAAAATGCCCGGCGATAAACCGGGGCTTTATTAAAAAGCCCGAGAACAACGAACCCCAAACTGAAAGGCCTTAATAAGGCCGTTCTGAGTGCTGCCGCCACTGGAAGTAAAGAACTCATACCACGCGTAGAATTGGGGAACACTCGAGTATTCGGTAGAACTCCAGTAGAGACCTGCCGGAGCGCTAAAACCACTAATATTTATCAAGCTGGATTGTATGTTTTGCAACGTCGGCACACTTGAAGTGCCGCAAGCACTGCTTCCATATCCCATCTCACAAATCGCAGGCAGATACCAATCGGAATAAGTGCTAATGGTTTGTTTGCATAATCCTGCAGCGTAATAAGCGAGGTTAATTGGAGCATTGGTTGCGTTATTTTGATAATATACAAAAATATTATTGGTATCACATAGACCATTGGTTGCACCGTCACATGCGGTTTGTCCTGATACCTGCCCGCTACTTGGGTTAGCAGATGACGTGGTGGAGGTCTCTGAAATTCCATAAATGGAATTATAAACGACATCACTAGGGTTGCCACTAACCCCATTCGAGCTCCAAATTACGCCATTAGGATAAGCAGCGGCCTGGTCAGTTGTGGTGACGACTTTGCCACCAACATTACCGGTATTTGGGGTAGTATCATCAAACGCATACACATAACCGCCTTGATAAATGCAACCATAGCTCAATACGACAACATCAATGGAAACGGGGCTAGCATTGTCTGCGCTGACTTGAACTACGTCAGGAACAGGCGCTGTTCCAGTTGAACAGGGATTGATGCCATTAGAGGTGGCTGTGGTGCCTGGTATTATGGTAATTGTACAGCTGCTGCTTGCCGCCAAGGTGCTGCCACAGGTGGTAGTATTGGAGGTTCCAGAAGGCCAAGTGGGTGCTGCGACTGCTAAATTGACTGCATCAATACTCCCTGTATTAGTAATCGTAATCACCCGAGCAACCCCAGAGCTTGGTGTTCCCGTGACGCCATATTCGGTAAACCCTGTGACGCTTAACGCCAACTCACTGATACTCGCTGTCAAGCTCGTTGCATTAGTGGTAATGTGTAAGATATCTACATCATTGGGTTGATAGCATTGGTTTGCATTGCCTTGATCGCAAACAACAGGCCCACCGAAGATATCCCCCTTTAACGCGCTGCCGTTAATGGATAAATTCAAAATACAAGATTGTTGGTAGCCCAAAACAAAGGGGTTAGGACAATTACCTGGTGTGGTGACTTGTGTCACGCCAGGAATGGATTCCATCACTAAAGTATGTGACTTTTTGGATTGATTGGTGAGCTGATAACTTACAGTAGCGGTGTCGTTCGCCGCAACCCTGATGGTTGTTGCGGTTAAAGGCGTAAACGTCCATAAAGGCATTCCGGCATGCGCCACGCTCATGGCGAATATCAACCAGATGCCTACCATTATTTTATTAATAAAGTGTCTGCTGTTCATATTGCTTCCTTATGCAAAGTTTGTCCTAAACATTCTATATACATATTACCCCATTTTCCGCACAAACCACGCGCCAATTAAAGCAAATAACGTGACAGGGACGATGGCGGCTAATATCGGTGGGAACATATAAACTAAGCTAATCGGACCGAATAGTTGATTTAAAATATAAAAACTGAATCCGACTATCACTCCAGCCACTAAACGTAAACCCATCGTTGCACTGCGAAGTGGTCCAAAAATAAAGGGGATGGCTAATAACATCATGACGCAAGTTGCAAACGGTTGAATCAAACGTTGCCAAAAATTTAATGCGATATTGTTATAACGCAAACCATTGTGTTTGCGATATTCTATCAACTTATATAGCTTAGGTAAGGTCATTTCTTCTGGATCAACTTGGGCTATTTTCAACACGTCTGGATTCAATTGCATTTTCCATTCTGTTGTCGGTATCGTTTGGGTTTTTACTTCCCCTGAAGGCAAAAATTGACTTTGACTCACTTGTTCTACCTGCCAAACATGTTGTTGATACAAGGCATGGGCAGCAAAGCTCATCTCCGTCATACGATCTGCGGCATCAAATTGATAACGCGTAATGCCAGTTAATTCTTTCGTTGATTCCACCGTAAAAATATGAATAAAATCGGAACCATCACGCAACCAGATGCCTTGACGGGTTGCTACTGCTTGACCACCACTTCGCGCCATGGCTTTAAATTTTTCGCCATAAAAAATAGTTTTGGGTCCCACCCATTCGCCTAACAACGTAATGATGATGACCATACCAATCACTGCAAATAAGACAGCTTTGGTAATTTGTCCTAACGAAATACCCGCAGCACGCATAACAATCAATTCACTGTTTGCGGCTAAAATACCTAAGCCCATTAAGCAACCAATTAAACCTGCCATAGGAAATAATTGATAAACATCACGTGGCAATTCCAATAACACGTAAAACATAGCTTGCAAAATGCCATAATTACCTTTGCCTACATCTTCTATTTGATTAATCAGCTGAATAAAAAAATCCATGCTTAATAAAGCTAAAATGACAATCACCGTTGTGCCAATAATAGTGCGGCAAATATAACGATCAATTAAATTCATGCTCGTCTCCATTTGCTCATCCAGGAAAATAACCAAGCTCTATTTAACCACAGTATTCCCGCTGTTAATAACAATAAAGCATGTAGCCACCACATACCGATATAAGGCGCAAGATGTTCCTTTTCCACCCAATCGCGCGCAACAAACATGGTATTCGCATAAGCAGCATAAATCAAAATCGCCGGCAGTAACTTGGCATATCGCCCCTCACGCGGACGCACACGACTTAATGGAATAGCCAGTAATGTTAAAATAGGAATAGATAATGGCACTGAAATACGCCATTGCCATTCAGCTTGAGCTTTACCGTTTTCATTTCGCTTCTGCCATAATTGTGTTGTACTCATCCCCGCGTAGGTGTGTTTTTGTGGGTTCATCACCGTGCCAATACGTGCATCATATTGTCCAAATTGAACGATACGATATTGTGGATTACCCGGTTGGCCAAAATAACGAAAACCATTTTGCGTTATTAACCACTGCTCACCCGTTTTCGCATCGACTTGACTATAACCTTGAGCGGCTGTAGTGACATTCCAACTATCTCCGCCAGGAGCAGCTTGTTGAACTGCTGGCTTATCATGTTGTGCTACAAAAATATTTTCCATTTTCTCACGTGAACGTGACATGCTTTCCACATAATAAATAAGATTACCATCGGGCGTATGCATGAAACGTCCTGGTTGCACCGTCTGAATCAATGTTGCTGGACCTGCTACAGCCAACAATCGATTTTTATAATCCAATAATTTAGGGCTAACAGAAAAATTTAAAAAACTGTCAATAATCACAACTACCAATGCCATCATCATGCTAATGGCCAACAAGCGTTTTTGACTCATGCCGCAGGCGGTTAGGACCGTCATTTCACTTTCTGCGTATAACCGACCATACGCTAACAAAAACCCCATAAATAAAGCAGCTGGCAATAATAAGCCTGACAGATAGGGAACTTCCATGGCCATAATTTTTAGAACGACCATCCCGCTCATTTTGCCGGATGCCGCAGCTGAAAGAAAATGGATAAGTTGATTGCTGATAAAAATCAATAATAGAATGCCAAGCACCACTAACATGGTGGTAAGCACTTCTTTAAATAAATAACGTGTAATAATCACTTGTTTTTTACCTGCAATTTTTTGATCTCTTCAATTTGGGCCTTAATACGTGCGATTGTATCGGGATCATTATGGGGCAGTTTCAACGCTATCTCTAATTGTGTCAATGCCGCTTTATTCCTACCCATTTGCACGAGTGCTTTGGCACGGGTTTGATAGGCCATCGCCAAAGAACCCGATTTTGCTTGAGCATCGGCTAACAATCCGTAGGGTATGGGCATTTCTGGATAATATAAATGATATTTATTCAATACCTGCACGGCTTGTTTCGCTTGGCCATCTTTCAGCAAAGCATACGCATATTCTACCACAACTGGATAACTTCCCTTAACATTAGCCGCGACTTCACTTAATATTTTCACTGCTTCGCTAGTATGATGTTGATCTAATAACACATCGGCTAATGCCAATTGATACAAAATTTGTTTGGGATCTTGCTGCACTAATGCAGAAAATCGGTCATAAGCTTCGGCATATTTCGCAGATGCTTGCAATGCTAGCGCATAACCATATTCTGCTGCCGCTTGATTTTGATATTGGTGTTTCTTTAAAATTTTCTGATAATACGCTTCTAAAGCATGATTATCTCTTGCGGTTTGCACCCGCAATCGTTCTTTTATCAAATAATAGTCTAAGCTACTGGGTTTCTTGTTAATTTCGCCATACTGTGCAATCCGATTTTCAGCATCAGCGATACGATCGGGTGTCAAAGGGTGACTGCTTAATAAAGCTATAGGTTGTAAATTATAACGTTCATCTTGAAATAAACGTTGAAAAAATCCCGGCATGCTGTTGGGATCAAAACCCGTTTTAAGCAAGGTAATAATACCAATCCGATCCGCTTCTTGCTCTAATTGCCGACTAAAATTCAGCATGCGTTGCTGTGTACCTGCTGCTGTAGCCGCAATAGTCGCTTGTACAGCATCACCACTACCGGTGGCAGCACCCAATGCTGCTCCGGCTAATACCCCCACTAAAGTAGTGTATTTCATCTTGGATGCATCAGCGACTTTACGTGCGATGTGGCCTTGGGTCACATGTGCAATTTCATGAGCCATAACTGCTGCTAATTCGCTTTCTTTCTCTGTTGCTAACATTAGGCCGCTATTCATCGCAACATACCCGCCAGGACCGGCAAACGCATTCACTGTTGGGTCAGCCATAAAAAAGAAGAAAAAGCGCCGTTTGCCCACTTTGGCACTAGCGACTAATTTTTGTCCAAGATCATTGATATACTGTGAATCGATAGGATCGGTAATAACTGCACCAGTAGCCCGTAACTGCTGCATAAAAATATCGCCCAGCCGCTGTTCTTCCGCTACCGGCAAAACGGTTCGGCTGGCATCGCCTAAATCAGGCAATTCGTCTGCCCTAACGGGTAGGCTCCAGCATATGCTTAGTATGATTACAACCCAATACCGATTCATTACTCACCTTCGCAGCACGCGTAATTTCTGATACTATACCTCGACTGATTTAGAAAAACGAGGACTAATTATGCGTACGATCCAAGCTGAAGATATCAAAGCCACATTCAATATCGCTATTGTTGTCAGCCGTTTTAATATTGAAATTACTGAGCCGTTATGTGATGGCGCTATTGAGCGACTGTATGAATTAGGCGTCTCTAAAGAACATGTGACGGTTGCCTGGGTACCCGGCGCCATTGAAATCCCGTTAACTGCACAAAAATTAGCTCAAACGGGACATTATGCGGCAATTATCTGCTTGGGTGCAGTAATCCAGGGCGACACGCGCCATTTCGATTATGTGTGCGATCAGGTCAGCCAAGGTTGTATGGATGTCATGTTAAAATATGATATTCCGCTTATTTTTGGTGTATTAACTACGGATAATGACGAGCAAGCACAAGAACGTATTGGTGGTAAACATGGACATAAAGGCCGCGATGCTGCGGATGCCGCTTTTGAAATGGTATCGGTGTTGAAACAGATCGAATAATTCTATGCTGCACAAAAAATTCGTCGTCCCGCGGCTTGTCCGCGGGACGACGAGAAGATGAGAGAAGGAGCAAATTGTGATTAGTGTACTAAAAGCATGGTTTCATCGTTATTTCTCTGAGCCAGAAGCGGGCGTATTATTTTTCTTAATTATCACCACCCTCTTCGTGTTCTATACAATGAGCAGTATGTTAGCGCCTGTTTTTGCCAGCTTGATTATTGCGTACTTATTGGAAGGATTAACTTCTCGCTTAGAACGACTCGGGATGAAACGCTGGGGTGCCGTATTATTAGTCTTTTGTCTTTTCCTCAGTATATTAGCTATTTTAGCCATATTTCTCGTACCATTATTATGGGAACAAGCTGTTAACTTACTCAATGCCTTACCTGAAATGGTGGGTCGCGGACAACATATCATTGTTAATTTACAACATCGTTATCCGCAAATATTAACCGCCGCGCAAATTAGCTCCGCCATGAGTGCATTTCGCGGCAGTCTTGCGCACTATGGTCAAGTGGTATTATCGGTTTCATTATCCAGTATTCCCACTGTGATTACTTTAGTTATTTACTTAGTATTAGTTCCGTTATTAATTTATTTTTTCATGATGGATCGCGATTGTTTATTAGCTTGGTTTAATCGCTGTTTGCCACGTCATCGTGGTGCACTCGATAAAATTTGGAAGGAAGCCCACTTGCAATTAGGCAATTATGTCCGTGGCAAAGTAGTAGAAATCATCATTGTTGGTATTGTCAGTTACATTGCCTTTGCTATATTACAATTACAATATGCATTATTGGTGGCTTTCGCTGTTGGCTTGTCCGTATTAATTCCTTACATCGGTGCCTTAGTCGTTACTATTCCTGTAATAATCATTGGCTTTTTACAATGGGGCTGGTCCGTACATTTCGCCTGGCTGGTTGCTGTTTTCGCTACAATCATCACCTTAGATGCCAATGTATTAGTTCCGTTATTATTTTCTGAAGCTGTCAGTTTACATCCGGTCGCCATCATCGCGGCGGTGTTATTTTTCGGTGGCATCTGGGGATTCTGGGGCGTATTCTTCGCCATTCCATTAGCTAGTTTAGTTAAAGCAATTATTCATGCATGGCCGAAGGCAGAGGCTTAGAAATCAACCGGTCAATTTCACACTCAATTCTCCGGCATAGAGTTGCTTAAAGCCATTTACAGTATCAACTTGAAGTGCGCCATTGTGTGCTATTCCCATAGCCACACCTTCATGCTTTTTATCTTTCTCGTACCAAACGATCTGTTTGCCATATAAAACATCATAGCGTTCCCATAAAGGCAAGAATGCTGCAAAACCGCTTTCAGTATATTTTTGTGTGTGTTTTATAATACTTTGCAATAGCGCAATTACGATGGCGTTGCGGGAATGATTTTTTCCGTCGTCCCGCGATTTATTCGCGGGATCCATGGCCTGTCGATGTATTCTGGATCCCGCGGACAAGCCGCGGGACGACGAGACTATGAGCTCGCGGGACGACGTAGCTGTGGCAATGTCTGCCAAACACGTGACAGGTTGCTTCACGATCTCATACGGTGGTGCGCTAGAAACATTTAATCCTATCCCAATGACTGCTTGTAAAGATTGTCCTTGAATTAAAGTTTCGATTAATATTCCACCCAATTTTTTTTGTTGATGAACAATATCGTTTGGCCATTTTAATTGAATATCGGGAAAGCCTAATTGCGTTAATGCTTCGGCAATCGCTACACCAATCACCAGAGAGAAACCCGTTAGATCAGTCACGCCTAATTGAAACGGCCATAGCACTGACATCGCCAAAGAGCTTGCTACAGGTGTTACCCAACTGCGGCCGTGTTGTCCTCGGCCTTGGGTTTGCTGCTCGGTCAGGCAAACCAGATGTTGCTGTGTTAATGCCCGTGCTTTTGTCAGCAAATAGGTATTAGTTGAGTCAATAATAGGCAGAAGCTCAATTTCTGATAATACTGTGCCTGCCATAGCCGTCTGGATGGCTGTAAGGTCCAGTAAATCGGAACTGTGAGTAGGTGCTTGGGTTGTGTTCATTTAATTTACTCTGACGTACAATCCCCTGGATTTCGCTTCGCTACATCCAGGCTACAAAAATATTCAATTAACCAATTGGTTATGGTAGAGTATTCTAATTACATCGTTTTTTAAAGGTATTTTAATTATGGACAACCGATCTGTATTCATGCGCAAACTTGCCCTATCTTTCACCACTTCTTGTTTAGTTTTAACTAGCTTGGCTGCTTCGGGCAGTTCAACCCTAGATTCTATGAATTCCCTCACCCCCGCCCCGGCTAATAAAACGGTATTACCGGGTCAAACTATGTTAATTCCTAATGCGCCAGCAACTACGGCAGCTGCCTTTGTGTTGATGGATGCTGATAGCGGTAAAATTATTGCGGGCAACAATATGGATACTCATTTAGCACCCGCAAGTTTAACTAAGCTCATGACACTGTATGTGGTATCCAATGCCTTAAAAAACGGACAAATTCACCTTAAGGATGAAGTGCGAGTTAGTCAAAAAGCTTGGCAAACTGGTGGCTCGCGTATGTTTATTCAAGTGAATACGCTTGTCACCGTTGAAGATTTATTGAAAGGCGTAATTGTGGATTCGGGTAATGATGCTTCTGTTGCGTTAGCAGAATATGTCGCAGGTAGTGAAGATGCCTTTGCTAATTTAATGAATCAGGAAGCACAACGCTTAGGCATGAAAAACAGTCATTTTACTGACTGTAATGGTTTGCCTGATCCTAACCATTATAGCTCAGCTCATGATTTAGCTATTTTGGCGCGACATCTGATTAATGATTTCCCGGAATATTATAAGTGGTATGCTGATAAAACATTTACATACAATAATATTACGCAATCCAATCGCAATCGTTTGCTGTGGCGTTTTCCTTATGCCGATGGCTTGAAAACCGGTCATACGGATGACGCAGGATTTTGCTTAGTGGCTTCTGCCAAAAAAGATGGACAACGTCTCGTTTCTGTTGTGATGAAAGAACCTTCTGATAATGCACGCGCTGATGACAGCATAAGCTTATTAACCTATGGTTTTAATTTCTTTAAAACTTACAAACTCTACTCAGCAGGTGAAACCATTACTGATGCGCGTATTTGGGATGGTAAAGAAAAGCATGTGGCTGCTGGCGTGCTACAAAATGTTTATATTACTTTACCAATAGGCCAGTATGAAAAATTAAAGGCAGAATCACAACTTGATAGCCCTATACACGCACCTATTGCTAAGGGACAAAGCATTGGTCATTTAGCTTTAACCTTAAATGATAAAACTATGATGCAAATTCCATTGGTTGCCTTACAAGATAATCCACGGGGTAATTTCTGGGAACGCATGATTGATCGCATTAGTATGTCAATCAATAGATTATTGCATAAGAGTAAAACTGAAATTGCTTCTATGGCAGATAAAGTAACTGACGAGGTTTCTTCTGTCGCAGATGACGCAAAAAATGAAGTGTCGTCAGCAACAAATAAAGCAACAACTGAATTGAAAAATGCACCTACGGTACAACCTGCTGCTGAAAAACCCGCCAATTAATCCAGTGGAATTTTTTGATGCAAACTACCCACTTGATTTTTCCGTGTGAAGTCGCAGTTAAGGTCTTTGGGCTGGCCAATGAACAGTTCGAGAAGGCAATACAGGATGTATTGACGCCATTATTACCAGAATGGCCACAAGATAAGATTAGCAAACGTGTAAGCCGCGATGGAAAATACCTAAGCTTAACCATCCCGGTTTATGCAACGGATCGTGAATTCATCGATAAAATTTATCATGCTATTTCTGCGTGCCCAGAAGTGGTTATGGCATTATAGCGGTGACGTAGTTATAGAGCGGTATGGTATATAGGGAGATTACACCATGCATCGAATCATTGCCGGTGGAACCGGATTTATTGGCCGCTATTTAGTTCAACAATGGTTAGCCCAAAAACACGACGTGACTGTGATAGGTCGTTCAGCTGATACGATTAAACAAGTCTTTGGTTCCGCTGTTAATGAAGTTACCTGGGATGAATTTCCAGCACAAGCATTCTCTTTATTACGTTCCGCCTCTTTAGTCGTTAATTTAGCAGGAACTAACATCGGTGAAAAACGCTGGACACCCGATCGCAAACAAGAAATTATTGCTAGCCGCATTGAATCTACACAACTATTAAGTGAATGTTGTGCTAGCTTAGCGGATAGATCGCCTGCTTTGTTTAATGCCAGCGCTATCGGAGTCTATGGACTTGACTCAAGCTTTAAGCAAACTTTTAATGAAGAAAGCTTCATTAATTTTAGTCAATTCTCCGATTTTGTTTCACAAGTGGCTCGCCCGTGGGAAAAAGCCACTGAAATAGCTAAAGCACATGGCGTACATGTGGTTAATTTACGCTTTGGCGTTGTATTAGGCGCTAATGGTGGTGTGTTGCAAAAACTAGCGTTGCCATTTAAGTTAGGTCTAGGCGGAGTGGTTGGCAGCGGCAAACAACCTTTTAGCTGGATTCATATCGCTGATATTGCTGCCATTATCGAGTTTCTTCTAACTAAATCGGATATCTGTGGTGGAGTTAACTGCGTTGCTCCGAACTGGGTCACACAAGCGGAATTTGCCAAGACGCTCGCTAAAACATTACATCGCCCTTGTGTGCTACCGATGCCAGCTAAGTTATTGCAACTTTTATATGGGCAAATGGCGGATGAGTTATTGTTATCGGGTCAAATCGTTGAGCCATTAACCTTGCTACAAAATGATTATCAATTTTTGTATCCTAACTTGAAACAGGCATTAGATAATATTTATCATCCAGCAACGTAATAATGTAGCCTGGATGCAGCGAAGCGCTGAGGTATCCAGGATGATTGACCTTGAGGCATGAAAGATCTTCGTGAAGACGCCGTAAATACGTCCCTGTAGGCTCAGGTTCGGCATCCCTGCCTCACATGCTTCACGAAGATCTTTCATGCCTCGAGGTCAGACCGTCGTCCCGCGGCTTGTCCGCGGGATCCAGAATACATCAGGTTACCCCGGGTTCCGCTTCGCTGCATCCAGGGTATAAGCTAATAATTTCTCAATCTTTGCAAAGGCCTATATGGTCATATATAATGCACCCTACCATTCCAATAACAGCCAAAAAGAGCCGACATCTATGCTAAACGCAACAACGATCGCAACCAGTGACACCCCAGTAAGAGCCCCTTCAACTTACTCTTCTCACTCACCTCTCCCATTACTCCCTCCATTAGGCAGTCACGAGGCGAATCCTCCCAGCAATCGAAAACAGCGACGTGCACAACAACACAAATCATCAACCATACAATCTAATAAAAAACTCCAGCCCGACGCTCGTGCATCACTTCCTCGTCACCAACGACATATTCATCATAGTTCAACAACACCAACAACACCTAGATTAGTTGATGGCATAACCAATAGTCTCGTCGAAGGAGCACAGGCATTATATAATGGCGCAGTTAACCTATTTAGCACTCTCTTCAGTACTAATACTGAAGTGTCGTCCAATGACTGTGAAACATTTACCACACCGATCGAGGCTCAAAAAATTGACCTCCCGTGTGTCACTATTGCTGATACAATCGCTAGTGATAGCGCTATTGTCGTGAGTGGAGGACAATATTATCAGGGAGATTCCTTAACCGTCCAAAACACATCGGTAACTAATAGTGCCTTATCCTCCGTCGCAGCGACGAATGCTATCTCTATTGCAGATTCTGAACTTGTAGATAGTCAAGTAACGGCTGAACTGAGTAATGCAGTAAATATAAACCGGGTTAAGGCTACAAATACCACACTTGTCGGAAAGTGTTATATAAAAAATTCTCTATTCAGTGGTCCGATAAAAATTCATAATGGACAGTTAGCTGCTGCCGCAGGCAATATTTTTTCCAATGTTTCATTCACAACTGATGCAAGTTCTTTTACTGTTTTGGGTGCAACGGCTTCTTATAGAAACGGTGATACAAGTCTAATAGACTGCATACCGACACAGACCTTTTCAGAACAACAGGTTGCAAAATATGTTGAATTTTTGGGGATGCTCTTAGCGGCTAATGGGAGTGAGTGCATACAAATCGATCCTCAAAACGAACAACATCGTGCTCTGGTATATCAATATTTTGGCGGCTACGTTAACTTATCCGGTGTGGTATTTAATCCTAATATATTGTTAAACAACGCCCAAATAAACGACCCCGCAGTGCTAATACTTATCAGTATCGGCCTCATTGTTTGTGTATTCTTTATTGCAAGTGTTTTGTGCTCCTGCATCTGCAAATCCGCATCGGAAGCAGACGCCACACGGCAGGGATATCGACCAACAGAAGCAGACACCACATGGCAGAGGTATCGAGCAACAGCAGCAGACGCCACACGGCAGGGATATCGACCAACAGAAGCATCTCGATTAATGGATGATACTAATACCTCTACCGGTAACATAGCAAGGAATTTAGTTTTACATTCCGCGTTGGTGCATCATCATAATTCTCACGGAGGTGCTGGTCATCATAACCATCATGATCATCATGGTCATCAGTTCTAAGGGATTATCTGGACAAATTCCTTAGCCCTTGTAACCTGGATGGAGCGACGAGGAACCCAGGGTTTCTATTCGAGAACCCCGGATTCCGCTTCGCTGCATCCAGGCTACATGGACTATTTAAGGAGGAGTGAGCGCATTAAAGCGTGCGTTGCTTTTCACGAATCTCATCAAGCGTTTTACAGTCAATACATAATGTTGCCGTTGGACGTGCTTCTAAACGACGAATACCAACTTCAACACCACAACCATCACAATAACCATATTCATGGTGCTCTAAACGATTTAATGCTTCTTCAATTTTTCTTAGCAGCTTACCTTCACGCGTACGTGTTTTCAGCATGAAGAAAATTTCTTCTTCATTGGTTGCACGGTCAGTAAAATCAGATAGGTTTTTATCAGAGCCACGCATATCATTAACCGTACGATCCACTTCTTCCATCAGTTGTCGGCGCATAGCTTCTAATATGATGCGGAAATGTTTGATTTGCCCTTCACTCATGTAAGCCTCGCCTTCCATAGGCTTATAAGGCGCTATTCCTTCAAGACCCGCAACTAAATTTCGGGGTTCTTTTCTTGCACCAGAACGCTCATATTCTCTAATAATGGGAGACTCAAGTTCCATACTCATTTCCTTTGCTCGGTTTTGGCTTTTGTTTTCAACTAATTTCATTAATGGTGATTTTTTTTGAGTTATCACCGCATGTTCTTTGTTTAGATTATCGGTTGTTCCAGTGGCTGGCTTAGTTTTAGTTGCTGCTTTTATCGGAACAACTTTTGCAACTGTTTTTGATTTTGTACTTGGTTGTGCTGGAGTAGCTTGCTTCACTGGAGGTTTGGCTATAACTTTTTTTGCCGCAGTTTTAGCTACTGCGATTTTAGCGACCGTTTCCGTTTTGGAGGAAGTCGCTGACGATTTAACTGGATTTTTTGCCGCTATTTTGGGAGATGTTGCAATAACTTTAATGCCTGCTTTTGTATCTGCATTACTTTTTGCTGCTTTTACTGAGGCTGTAGTAACGTTAGTTATTCCTTTTTTGACGGGAGCTTTTGCTTTAGTATTCGCCGTTGTTTTTTTAACTGGTTTTGCTGAGACTACTTTTTTAGGCGCAACTGTTTTTGCAACTGGTTTTTTCACAACTTTTTTAGTTACAACTGTTTTAGCTACATTTTTTTTAGCTGATTTTGGAGGTGCAGCTACTGATTTAGTCACACTTTTTTTAACCGGTTTTTTAGCGCTACTTACTTTTGCCGTCACTTTTTTGGGGGCTACTTTTTTAGGTACAGCAGTGGATTTCGATCCCACTTTTTTCGTTGCAGTAGATTTTGTCGGCGCAGTTTTTTTCTTATTAGTAGTTTGCACTTTTGATTTACTGACAACGTTATTTTTGCCTCCCGTAGTTTTTTTTGTTCCTGTCTTAACGGGGGCCTTCTTACTTGAAGCCATAACATTATCTCCTATCGAAAAACTAATAAAACTATCAAAACACTATACAAGTATTTTGGCATGAGGGTCAAGTAAAACCTGGCATGGCGGCTGGGGTACATCCTACTGTAAAGCGATGATGCCCGGCATAGTCACAATAGGTCTTTATTTCAACAAATCCATGCTGTTGCATCGCCGCGGCGACGGCTTCGGCTTGCTGGTAACCATGCTCCAACACTAAATAGCCATTGGGATGCAAATAAGAACCCGCTTGTTGGATAAGATGGTATAAATCGGCCATTCCTGCCTCTTTAGCAATCAATGCACTGGCGGGTTCGAAGCGTAGATCACCTTGGGTTAAATGTGCATCGTCAGAATCAATATAAGGCGGATTACTGATAATACAGTGGAATCGCGCTTTTCCGAACAACGAATCTGTTTCGCAAAAGAAATCGTCGTCTCGCGGCTCCACAGCCACGTCGTCCCGCGGCTTGTCCGCGGGATCCAGAACGCATCGACACGCTATGGATCCCGCGGACAAGCCGCGGGACGACGTGGCTGTGGAGCCGCGGGACGACGTGGCTGTGGAGTCGCGGAACGACAAGGATTCGGTAAGTTGCACTAATGGCTCGAACCATGCTCCTAAACGCCAGTCTATATTTTTTATCCTCAAACGTTTTGCATTTTCACATGCGACGGCTAATGCAGCAGCAGATTTGTCGGTTGCTACAATGTGCCATTGTGGTTTTTCTGAGGCGAGAGCTAAGGCGATTGCACCGGAGCCGGTGCCTAAATCAGCAACTGTGAGCTGTTGTTCGTTAGCAAAATGTTGCAATACCCATTCAACCAAATGCTCTGTTTCAGGACGTGGAATTAAAGTATCGGGTGTCACGCGTAAATTCAACGACCAAAAGGCCCATTCTTCAAGAATATAGGCAATGGGTTCACCTGTTTGGCGACGTTGGCAATAGTGTTGGAATAGTTTGGCTTTATCATCTGATACCAGGCGCTCAGGCCATGTGCGTAAATAGGTAGGTGAGACTTGCATCGCATGGGCCAGCAAGATGCTGGCTTCTAATTCAGGAGAAAATTCTGCTGATAATGCTTGTTTTCCCCATCGTAGCCAATGATTAATCGTTAACACTACTTTCTGCCATATTTGCCAATAATTCTGCCTGATATTCACGCACTAAAGGTTCTAACACTTGACCTAAATCACCTTCCATAATGTCGGTTAACTTATATAAAGTGAGATTGATGCGATGATCCGTGAGTCGACCTTGAGGATAATTATAAGTACGGATACGCTCAGAACGATCGCCTGTTCCCACCAAACTACGTCGTGTTTGTGTTTGCTGTGCTTGCTGTCGTTCTTGTTCAGCATTTAAAATACGAGCTTTTAATAAGTTCATCGCTTTAGCGCGGTTTTTATGTTGTGAACGCTCTTCCTGACATTCTACCACCGTTCCGGTAGGAATATGAGTAATGCGAATAGCCGATTCAGTTTTATTGACGTGCTGACCTCCTGCACCGGATGCACGATAGGTATCAATCTTTAAATCAGCTGGGTTGATGTCGATGTCATCAATTTCATCGACCTCTGGCATGATAGCCACGGTGCATGTTGAGGTATGAATTCGGCCTTGCGCTTCTGTTGCCGGAACACGTTGAACGCGATGAGCACCCGATTCAAATTTTAATTTCGAATACACATCTTGACCGATGATCTTGGTGATAATTTCTTTATAACCGCCGTGCTCACCCAAACTTTCATGGATGACTTCGACTGTCCAACCTACCGTTTCAGCATATTTGGAGTACATCCGAAATAAATCACCGGCAAAAATAGCTGCTTCATCGCCGCCTGCACCGGCCCGAATTTCTAAATAAACATCTCGCGAATCATTAGGATCTCGCGGTAATAATAATAATTGTAATGCCGCTTCTAATTCTTCAACATGAGCTTTAATGGTGGGATATTCTTCTTCGGCTAAGGCGCGCAATTCCGGATCGTCGTCTTTTTGCATTTCGATGATTTGTTCAAAGGCTTGCAGCGTAGTTTGATATTGTTTATAGCAATCAACTAGAGGTTCGATTTGTGCATATTCTTTTGATAGTTCGCGAAAACGCGTTTGTTGATTGATAATTTCAGCATCCGCCAACAAGGCGCCAATTTCTTCATGACGCTCCAATAAGGATCCTAATTTGTTATTTAATGATTCTTTTAGCATTATCTCTCCTGCATCCTCATAGCACCATCTAATCGAATCACACTACCATTCAGCATACTATTTTCTACAATATGTGCCGCTAACATGGCAAATTCTTCCGGCTTCCCTAATCGATGAGGGAATGGAACTTGCATAGCTAAACTATCTTGCACTGCTTGTGGCATGGCAGTCAGCATCGGCGTTGCTATCAATCCTGGAGCAATGGTCATTACGCGGATGCCGTAGCGTGCTAATTCACGTGCTGCGGGCAATGTCATCCCCACTACACCACCTTTGGAAGCGCTATATGCGGTTTGTCCAATTTGGCCTTCATAGGCGGCTATTGATGCGGTATTGATAATAACACCTCTTTCTTCCGAATCATTCACTGGTGCAAGCTGACTCATTGCCGCTGCAGCAATACGCATCACGTTAAACGTCCCGATTAAATTCACTTCTATGACGTGGGTAAAATCGGCTAACGGCATTACACCTTCTTTACCGACCATGCGTTTTGCGGGCGCAATGCCTGCGCAATTAATACAAATACGCGGCGTACCTATTTTTTCAACAATTTCAGCGTAGGTAGTTTCAACTGAATGTGCATCAACTACATCAACTGCAAATGCCCTACCGTCAACTTTTGCTGCTGTCTGGCTTGCAGCTTGGATATTTCGATCCAAAATAATGACTTTAGCGCCTTTATTGGCTAAGTAAACTGCTGTTGCTGCGCCCATACCCGATGCGCCGCCAGTAATGAGTGCAATTGTATTGTTGATTTCCATCGACATTTTACCTTACATGTAATAAACGCTTCACCCACAAATCACCGATCCATTGTACACCTTGAACTAAGATAATAAGTACCACCACCGTGACAATCATCAGTTCGGTATTAAACATATTATACCCATATTGAATCGCTAAATCGCCTAAACCGCCACCACCGACAGCACCGGCCATGGCGGAGTAGCCAATCAGCGTCACAACCGTCAGGGTCATGCCATTTACAATGCCGGGCATACTTTCGGGTAATAAGATGCGTGTGATAACTTGCCAGCGATTCATCCCCATAGCCAATCCAGCCTCAAGCAAGCCCGAGGGAATTTCTTGCAGGGCGTTATCAATAATACGTGCCACGAACGGTGCTGCACCTAACGACAAAGGTACGATGGCTGCTGTGGTTCCGATTGAGGTGCCAATTAATAAGCGTGTCAGTGGAATAACGGCGACCAACAAAATAATAAAGGGTATAGAGCGCACCATGTTGACGATAAAATTTAGCGTTCGGTATAACCATGCGCAAGGAGATAAGGATTGTGGACGACAAACGAAAATGGTAACGCCCATGGGTAATCCAATCAATAATGCAAATAAGGTTGCCGCCATCACCATGACGATAGTTTGAAATATGCTTTCGCCCAATGCGAGCCATAAACTAGGAGACATACGCTAACTCCTCCACCATAACGCCTTTTGATCGTAGAAAGGCTAAGCCGGCATCAACTTGATCATGCGTTGATACTTGTACGATCATCGTACCCACTAAATGTTCACCAATAAATTCTAAATTTGCTTGCAATATATTCACTTCCAAATTGAAATTTTTCACCAAATGCGCAATTAGGGGTTGGCAAGCTGCATGACCATGAAACCGAATTCGCAGTAACAATCCCGTGGCACTTTCATTTTCACAAATAGAAAGTAAGCGTTTATCCCAATTAGTATCACCAATATAGCTAGCAATTTCTGTTTGGTGCGGCAAATCAACATCTAAGGGTTGAGAGAAAAATTCCATGACCTGTTTGAGTTGCACCAAGCGACCATGCTCCAATAAAGCAACACGCTCACAGGCCGTTTTTATCACATCGATTTCGTGCGTGATTAAAACAATGGTGATGCCTAATTTCTTATTAATTTCACGTAATAATTGCAAAATACTATTAGTAGATTGTGGATCTAATGCCGAAGTAGCTTCATCACATAATAAAATTTTGGGCTCTGTTGCCAGAGCTCGTGCTATGGCAACTCGCTGTTTTTGGCCGCCGCTTAACTGTGAGGGATAATGATTCGCACGTTCGGATAATCCCACCAATTGCAACAACTCTGTCACGCGTTCTTTAATTTTCTCAGCCGGAAAATGTGCGATCTTTAGCGGCATGGCAATATTATCCCACACAGTTTTGCCCGACAGTAAATTAAACTGTTGGAATATCATGCCGATATTGCGTCGAGCTAGATGTAGTTCAGTTTCGTTAAATTGCTGTAAATTCTGTCCGTTTACTAACACTTTTCCTGACGTGGGTTTTTCTAACAAGTTGATGCAGCGTAATAATGAACTTTTACCTGCTCCGCTACGACCAATAACACCAAAAATTTCACCCGCTTCGATGGTTAGATTAATTTTATCTAATGCACAAATTACTCCATGAACGGAAGCAAACGTTTTCGTCACATCAATAAATTCAATAATAGGTTTTGTTGCTAGTTCTGATTTTGTCATGAGAGTCCTACCATGCTGCTACTACTTGACCTTGAAATAATTTCCCTGCTTCTGCTTGCACTTCTCTTGAATGCAATGCATCCACTAAATGCTTAACGTTTTCATTGTTTTCATCACCCATGCGCACGACGATTAAATTAGCATAGGGTGAATCTTTGCCTTCGATAAACAAAGCATCTCTATCCGGTAATAATCCAGCTGGAACGGCATAATTGGTGTTAATGACTGCAAGCCCCACATCGGGTAAAACTCGAGATAATTGTGCAGCATCCAAGGCTTTTATTTTAAGATGATACGGATTATCGGTAATATCTAAAGGGGTACTGCTAGCACTGCCGCCGTCTTTCAATGTGAGCAATTCTGCTTTTTGTAGTAACAACAATGCGCGGGATTTATTACTAGGATCATTAGGAATAGCGACGGTATCACCATCTTTGATTTGAGTCAGCTGCTGATAACGTTTTGAATAAATCCCCATAGGATATATAAACGTTTTCCCCGCCACTGCTAACTTGTAACCATGTGCTGCCATCGATTGGTCTAGATAAGGCTGATGCTGGAACATATTGGCATCAATACTGCCATTATTTAAAGCTTCATTCGGTTGATTGTAATCGGTAAACGTCACGATTTGCACGTCCAAACCATACTCTTTGGCCGCAACTTGCTTCGCCACTTCCATCAGTTTAGTTTCTGGTCCTGCAATGGTACCGACTTTAATGGTCGCTGTGGTCGTGGTGCTTTTATCATTACAACCGGTTAATGCTATGCTTAAGCCTAAAATCAATGCGCCAATGAATAACTTTGCTTTGCCAATGTTGCTAAATATCATAAATACGGATCCTTACCCATTTTAAAGTATGGCGGTAAGGATATAGGAAATAGCGCTAGTATAGAAGTAGGGAGCGTGAATAATTTTCAACCATCTCTTGCTTGAGATTGTGAATAACGGCTGTGTTTAGGAAGTCGGGGCTAAAGATACTCGTGTACTACAGGGGGCAATACTTGCTGAAGTATTTAAAATTGAAGTCTGGGCAATTACAGTGCCGGATTTCCTGCTAATGATTTGATCAAATGTCAATGCCTGTTGTCCATCCTCGAGGTTAATGAAATACTGATTCGTTAATCCTACCTTTTTTATAATTTGGGTAAGTACTCTCTCATCAGGCTTGACAAAATGAATGAGAATTAAGTTTACTAATTTCTCTACGGTATACTCCGTTGTATTGTCGATAGTTATATGGTGTCGAGCTGCGAACAAAAGAGTCATTCTTTCAGCCATATAATTTGCAAAATCTTGAAGAGGGGAGTCCGGAGATTTATGTAAAATAGTTTTATTTCCCCATTGACCAAATTGATTAAGCTTCTCTGCTAGTGATATCCCTGTGGGCAAAGCAACATCAAGAGTATCTACAACCGTGCTTATTAGTCTTGCAGTATTCAATGCGTTAATTTCATTACAATATATTTGAGTGAGCAAATCAATCACTTTAGTAAATGCCACTTCCAGATTTTTTCGACCGATAGCGCTTAATAAATTATTGTAATGCCCTGCTGTTTGCATTTCACCTAAACAATTTACACCTCCCAGAATAGCATTTACCGCAGCGCCGACAAGCGGAATATGACCCCCAGCAATATTACTCATTGCATAGGCCTGAGATACTATTGGCGTCATTTCATTATGAGCCACGATATCTGCAGCAAAGACTTGTGCGCGGGTTAAAAATACGTTCAAATTAGCGATCATAGTCACTTTCACAAGCTCTAGTGGCGATTTCTTTGGTGGTATGCCTGTATTTGTTATTATTTGATAACCAGAAGATAAGATATTTTGTTCCGAATCCTTTAGCATCGTCACGCGTATTTCTTCTCGTTTTACAGCCATTGGTGTAATTTTTAGATAAAGAAGGCTACGATTACATTGATTAAGACGTTTTGCCAGTACACGTAAAAATTTACTAATCTCTTTAACCGTTTGTTCCTCTCGACTCAATGCAGAAAGTTTTTTTATCATGGCTTCTGCATAAAATAAAAACTTATTTGATGGTGAGCTGATTTCACTCATTGCTTGCGCCGGATATTTGTTTATAATTGACCCGGTCATACCCTCAAAAGAGGCCATGGCATCATTTAATGTGTCTAATACTCGATGAAATGTATTAAGCCCAAATTTTTCTTCTTTAATATTTTGTGCTAATGGAATTTTTGTTTCTATCAGTATTTTTTTAGCGATGGAATAAAGTTCATCAAAGGATTGCTCAAGAGAAGCATCCCAATGAAATAAATGCATAATATTATGCAAATGAACTGAAATTTGTGTATATTCCCCCGGAATTTGAATTTTAGTAATATTTTCTATTTCTTCATTATCTACAGAAAGACTCAAACTTCCAGGCTCTTCTGCCTCACAATGAGATGTAGAAGAAGATGATGAAGAGGCATTTTCTTCTGTTTGTGCTGTTTGAATAGCTTCTATTATCTCTGCAGCGTATTGCAGATAAAAATTCCACGCTGGTTCTGTTGGGTTTATTGAGTTTATTTTGTCTGAAAGTCTATTTATTACGACATCGATGGGCGTTTTATCCCTTAGGAAATCACTAAGAAAGCGAATAAACATGTCTAATGTGCTTTGCCGAATAACGATATCCATATCAATAGGTTGACCTGGAGTTCCATTCAAATGGATTTGCAGACTCCCAGCTTCTAATTCCCATTTATTAATCAAGTTTGGTATCAGTGTTGTATAAATGGACATGTTATTTATCACCTAATTTAGATATAGGACTAAAATAACATTTAAACATTAAGATAATATTAATTTTAAAGTATTAATTTAATTATGCCTCTACAGGAGACATAATTAAGGTTTCTTAAACTCACAAATTCCTCTAAAATACCTCCTCCCCTACTCCTGGTTAACAAATATGACATCTTTACAGTTACAACTCCCTTCTCACGCCGGCGAACCGCTGCAGTTTGGCCAACTCTATGGCAGTAGCTTAACGTTAGCTTTAGCTAATACTATTCAGCCGTCGCGGAGTAGTTGGTTGATTATTTGTGAAGATACGTTGGCAGGACAACGGATTGAGAACGAATTACAGTTCTTTTTGGGTGATGCCGGACGGAAAGTCTTGAGCTTTCCTGATTGGGAAACCTTGCCGTACGATAATTTCTCACCCCATCAAGATATTATTTCGCAGCGAATCGCTACCTTATATCGTTTACTTCATTCATCTGAGCATGTATTGGTAGTGCCGGTCAGTACCCTAATGCACTACATCGCTACGCGTCAGTTTATTGAACAAGCTAGTTTTTTACTGAAGGTGGGCGATCAATTAAAAACTGAAGATATGCGCAAACAATTAGAACGTCGTGGCTATCGTTGTGTAAATCAAGTGTATGAGCACGGCGAATTTGCTGTGCGTGGCTCGATTGTTGATATTTTTCCGATGGGCAGTGAACAACCTTTTAGAATCGATTTGTTTGATGATGAGGTCGATACCATTAGAATATTCGATCCAGAAACTCAATTATCACAAGATAAAATTGATAGCATTGAATTATTACCCGCGTTGGAATTTCCCTTTGATGAAACAGGTATTAGCACATTTCGACAACAGTGGCGCGATCAATTCAGCGGGAACCCGCTACAATGCCCCATTTATCAAAACACCAGTGAAGGCATGTTGACTGGCGGTATCGAATATTATTTACCGCTATTTTTTAACAAACCCGGAACAGTATTTGATTTTCTCCATGAAAATACGATTGTGACGCGTGTCGGTGATATTCAACATGCCGCTGAACAATTTTGGCAAGAGGTCGAGCAACGCTATCAACAATGCAATATCGATCGCACTAAGCCTTTGTTAAAACCGGAATTATTATTTTTACGTCCCGATCAATTGTTTGCACAAAGCAAGGTTTTTAAACAAATCCAACTGCAACACTTACCATTAGAAACTAATCGGCAAATCAAAGTCAATTTATCGACTGCAATTCCACCTGTTTTACCTGTCAATCATAAATTACAAAACCCCTTAACTGAGTTACAGTATTTTTTAAACCACGATAATGGACGTGTTTTGTTTTGTGCTGAAAGTGCTGGTCGACGAGAATCATTGAGTTCTTTATTACAAACGATTGCAGTTTATCCGAAAATAATAACTAATTGGAATGATTTTTTAACAAGTAATGAACGCTATACAATTACTGTCGCGGCATTAGATGAAGGCTTATCATTACCTGATAATCAATGGAGCATTATTACTGAAAGCCAATTATTTGGCGCACAAGTATTACAACAACGTCGGCGTAAAACCAAACGCGTTGATACAGAGCTTGCTATTCGCAATTTAGCTGAATTAACTGTCGGCGCGCCCATTGTGCACATCGAACATGGCGTTGGCCGTTTTATGGGATTACAAGTCATCACCACCGGTGATATTGAGGGGGAATATCTCACCATAGAATATGCCGGCCACGACAAATTATACATTCCTGTGTCATCCTTGCATGTCATCAGTCGTTACAGTGGCATGGATGTTGAGCATGCACCTTTACATCGATTAGGTACTTCACACTGGCAAAAGGCCCGTGAAAAAGCTGCCGAAGAAGTACGCGATGTGGCTGCGGAATTACTCGCTTTATATGCAAAACGTGCAGCACGCGAAGGTTTTCAATTCAATGCACCGGATAGCGATTATGCCCGCTTTGCTGCCGGTTTTCCCTTTGAAGAAACATCGGATCAACGTCAAGCGATTGAGGCTGTGTTACAGGATATGCAATCTGGCAAACCGATGGATCGCTTGGTCTGTGGCGATGTGGGTTTTGGTAAAACAGAAGTTGCCATGCGCGCAGCCTTTATGGCTGTGCAATCCGGAAAACAAGTGGTTATATTAGTCCCCACCACATTATTAGCACAACAGCATTATGAAAATTTCAAAGATCGTTTTGCTGAATGGCCTGTGAATATTGAATCCTTGTCACGCTTTCAAACAACTAAACAGCAACACCAAATTATTCAACAACTCGAAGAAGGTAAAGTGGATATCATCATTGGTACTCATAAATTACTACAAGAACGAGTTCGTTTTAATAAATTAGGTTTATTAATTATCGATGAAGAACACCGTTTTGGTGTGAATCAAAAAGAAAAATTAAAAGCATTGCGCTCAGAGGTGGATATTTTAACATTAACTGCCACACCGATTCCACGCACGTTAAACATGGCCG
>CAZULF010000023.1:0-23191 GCA_964621215.1 uncultured Legionellales bacterium
TAATTATAGGAAACAGCGCAAGTTGTTATCCTCAAACCCCGACCTTATGGTCGGGGTTTTTTTTGCCTGTTTGAATGTAGCCTGGATGGAGCGTTAGCGGAATCCAGGAAATAAAGATACTAAGATTTATCTAAAACTTATTGATGAAGTTGAGTGTTCGACGTTATCATCAGCAGGTTCAGAAGAATTTACATACTCAACAGCAATCTCGAAAAATGTATCTTTCTTTCTTTCAAGAAGATCTTTAAAGGTAACGATTTCTCCAGTGCGACTAAATTTATAATCGGTATCCCAATCAAAAATTTTCTTCAGTTCTTTTTCAACCACATCACAGAGATCTTCCGGCGTATTGACAAGATAAAATAAACAATCCGTGACTAAATCAGTTTTCGTTTTTTTGTTTTTAATATCAATAACGGAATCGTAGTATTTAGCCATGAAAGAACGCGTTACCCTCTCAGCCATAAAATGGCCGAAGTCAGCAAGAGGGCATGTTTCAGATTCACGTAAAGCGGCAGTCCTTATATAATCCTTAGCGCGTTTCGCTAACTTGGCTGCTTTATCGTCTTTTGTATAAGTATCAATGGCTTTTGTTAGAGCATTGATTGCAAGGGCGGTAGAGAGATTATTTATTTCTTCATCGAGAGTAGATATAACTATATCAATGACTTCGTGCAGAGCCTCCTCTATCGTTTTTATATCAATAGCATGAAGCAAGTTATTATAATGTCGAGTAGTTTGGCCAGAAGCAACATAGTTTATGGAAGAGGAAACACCATCAGCAATACTTCCAATGATGGGAATATAGGTTACAGCAAACGCACTCATTGACTGAATAGGTTTTAAAAGCGGACAAGCATCGTTTGCTCTTAGTCCTTCACTGGCTATATTTTGTATACGGAATAAAAAATTTCTCACCCAATCTTTCATAGAATCTCTCATAATTTCTTTGGGTGTTTTCTTTTGAGATGGTTTAGTTTTTCCTACTAGTATTGCTTGAGCTGTATTGAAAAGCGTCGCATTATAAGAATAATGTTGCGTGAGAATATTGGGTTGTGATCTATTGTCTTGTTGAGCTTCGGTAATAGCAAGCTCAAGCTTGGGCTGCAATGCGGCATACTCATCTAGCGAGCTAGCTAACGAATCTACCAAAGGAGTAACCTCGCGAGTATTGATTTTAGCGCTATCTAACGCATGCAGCTTCGACTTCATATCCTGTGCATATTCTTTAAAATTTGGCGTACTTGGGGCAGGTGTATTTTCTTCTGGTATCGCAGGATTAGGGACTGCAACCTCATTTTTATAACTATCATATTCTTGCACTAATGTTTTGGCGGATTCCACTAGTTTTTTAATAACGTAGCCTACGCAGCTTAGGTAATTGTAAAGTTTAGTAGTGCCAGGGTTATCAGTTTTAATATTTTGGGGCGCAGGAATGACAGTTTCGGTTAATAGTTTAATTGCAATAGTAAGAATATAAGTGAAGCAGTGGCAGAGATCTTGATCGGGTTTAGCCCTTAAATGTTTGGGTAGTTCCAAGTGCATGTGCGGTAATGTAATTGTGCTTGCAGGGATAACCACCGGTTCTGCATGTTTACCTACTGGGTGCTTTTGATAGCTTGATGATGAGGAGCTATTTATAGAGTTTTGTGAGACCGGTGAAAAGAAAGACGATGATGGATTTCGTTTTTGAGGAACGACTTCAGTACGCTCTTGTTTTTTTGCAACTGATCTTAATTTTAAGATGGCCTGCATGAGTGGAGCAGAATAAATCGTTGCCCAGTAATATGCTTCTTCAGATTTTTTTGCTTTCAGCGACTCCATTATATTTTGAAGTTCTTCATTCATCTTTTTATAGTCATATGAATTTCGTAAGGCCCAGGATTCGGTAAGTTTAATTAATTCGCGTAGAGCATCTTGGGCGGCATTTAATGTTTTTCGTTCTTCTTCGGCTTCATCATCGAGATTATTGGGAGAGAGTTTTTCAGTGTGGCTTTCCAAGACTGCAGAGGTTTGTTTCCGTGACACAGGCAGAAGGTCATTAAAGAGTTTTTTAGCAACTAGCTGTACATGCTGTTCGTCTTGCAACGAATCATCAGTCCACATTCCCATTCCGGTATCCTTTTTATTGTAACCGTCACTGCGCGTATTTGCCTCCATGCAGTGCTCGAGCTAGCAGCAAGAATCAGCTATTAGCACGATAGGGAAGAAACTAATCAGTCCGTTTGATAATTACCCTTGGGCAGTAACGATTTGGTTTATAGATATGAAACAATACCAGTCATACAATAATATTTAGATTCAATAAACGTGGTGTCCAACCCAGCCCAAAATCCTATCTAGCACCCTTCATTATAACTTAACTTTTAACAATTGTTAAGCATAAATTAACAAAAATGAATAATTTTTACAGAAAAAAATCTAACTTATTACAGGATAAGTCATTTTATATTTAAGGATGTCATCAATCTAAGTAAGATAGAATATGGATTGAGTAGAACAGTCACTTTTGATGTGTAAAGGGTGAAAAATAAAATGTAATAATAGATTGTATTATGCAGAGGTTTTTACTGAAATGAGAAAGATAGGGATGCTTAAAAATGCGAAGATAAATTACTGCTACTTGAGCTAGAGCAATCAGAACCATACGATGGGATGTGATCAAGGCTATTATTGAATAAATCCTCCATTCTTTCATTAAAGAGTTGTGTGAATGTAACTATTCGTGATTTAGTCTTATCTTTTGTGCCTAATCTATATTCATTTTCCCAATTATAAATAGTGCTCTTTAAGGCTTTTTCAAGCTCTTCCTTGATGTTAGTTTTCGGTTCGACAGTTAATGCTCGAATAGATTCAGCTATGAGCCCCGGAACACTGTTACCAGGGAATGATTTTATATCAAATTCAAATTCGGCGCGCATAAAACGCGTGATTCTTTCTACCATAAATTCAGCAAAACAGTTAACAGTTGATAAATCGTCTTTATGAAAAAGATGGCGTCGTATACCATTTCTCACATCTTGGGCTTTATCCATAAATCTTTCTGGAGCGGGTGCAAATTTTTCTGCAGCTTCTGATATTATGTTGACAGATTTGGCTGTAGCGAGGGCGTTAATTTCCTCTCGAAAGGTATAAAGGACTATTTGTGTGACTTCTTCAAGTGCATGCCGAATGTTTGGTAAGTAACCTTGTGAGAGAAGTGCTTTATAATGTTGATGAGTTTGTTCTGTACTGATGAATAATAAAATGCGAGCCACAACATTTGTTGCAGCACCAATCACAGGAATCAGTTGCTGGGCAACTTCTGCCGTAGAAGATATTGCTTTAAGTCCGTCTATGGTTTCGTTTGTTCTTACAGCACCTGTAGCAATATTGTTAATTTGTATGAAAAATAAATCTAATGTCCCTCGCATAGTATTTGCCATCATTTCGAGAGGATCAATCATCTCCACTTCAAACTGGCCTAATAATTTCTCTCGACTGATGCTAAAAATTTCTGAACTTTTCTGTAAGAGAGTGGTGTGAACCATTGTCATCTCATCACTTTTAATTTGTAATGATAAAGATAAATATTCAGAAATATTTATTCGTAATGATTCTGATAACCGATTAGTTTCAGCTATTAGTTTTCCAAGCGATGTTTGATTTGCTAGATTTACATCTTTGTAAATAGGGCTGGCTTTGATATTTTTAAGGGTAAATATTTCTATAGTCTCTACTTGCCAGGAATATTTAATGTTGGATTTATTGCTGATTCGACGCTTATGTTTATTATCTAAAATAGAATAAATTATGGTGACGAAAACCTGCATCACATGATCTAATGCAGCTAACAAATTCTTTAATTGCATTAAACCGAAATCTTTAAGCACTATTTCTTCAGGCGCAGGGATCTCGGTTTTGGTAAATACGGCATCAGCAAGCGCTAATGTAAATTGTAAGAGTTCATCAATTTTTTGAGGATTATTCGTCGATTTTATTGCGCTATGTAATATTTTTGAATAGCTACGTAGCGTTGACGGTAAAATAATTCGTCCTTTAACTCTTTTGGCTGGAGAAAAAGTGATTGCTGGCGTCGAGTGACGTTCTGATTTTCTAACACGGTTAAGAGCTTTAAGAGGCGGGACAGTAAAAAATGCAGATGAAGATGTAGATAAAGGAGGCGTAGATGGTGGTGTTTCTGCCGTAGTTACTATTCTTGGAGGTATTATCAATATACTGGTCTTATCTAAGGGTAGATTTTCAGTAGCAAGTCTCAAACTGTTAGATAAGCGGCGTAATGGCACTGAAGAACGAATACATGTTTTTACATTTTCAATTTCTTCATTATCAGCATACGCATCCAACATATTTTTTAGCATACGGTCAATCAATGTGTAATTTTCAATACAGATAAGCGAGGGGGTTTGAATTAGAAATGTGGTTAAAGCTAAGAGGCGGGAAAACATTTCTGTTACTTCGTAATTAGTTTTCTCAGGGGAAATAGTTGAGTTTTTATAGTATTCTGAAATAGCCTCTAAAAAGGTATAAGCATTTTGTTCCAAAGTTTTCTCGGGATCATCGTTCCATTGCAGCATCATGGCGAATCCTCTCTATCTCATCTATTCTTTTATACATATTAATATAGTTTTCTTGACAATTTTCGCTGATTCGGCCAAAATGGCCGTCCCCTGTCTGGGGCTATTGTAGCCTAAGATGATGGCAATGATCCATATTATGTCGGCGTAAACATGAAAGATTCTCAAGACACCCTAACTGTCCAAGGCCTCGCTAAAACGAAATACCGTACACAGGCATTAGTAATAATGCTGTTATGTGCTGCGTTTCTTTTTTATAAATATATATTGCAAAATTTCCCGAGCATTATTACCAATGAGCTGATGCAAACATTCCATCTCACCGGTGCGGGCCTGGGCAACCTTGCGGCTACTTTTTTTTACTCATTTATTATTATGCAATTTTTAGCGGGTATTTTACTCGATAAATGGGGTGCTCGTTATTTAACATCGATTGCTATTCTACTTTGTGGATTGGGTACGATTGCTTTTTCATATTGCGATAAAGAACTCTCGGCAGGTATCATGCGTGCGACAACCGGGGTCGGTGTCGCTTTTGCAACGGTTGCCTATATGAAATTAGCCTCAACCTGGTGCGATGTTAAATATTATGCGTTAGTTGCGGGTTTATTAGTGACGGCAGCAATGGTCGGTGCGGTATTTGGTCAGGCACCATTATCCTTCTTTATGCACACGTATGGTTGGCGAATGTCTTTACTATCATTGGGTGTTTTTGGTGTGATATTATCGATCCTTTTCTTTTGCATCGTTAGAAACTCTCCGGCCGATAAAGTTGAAGTCAAGCATCAATTTCCTCAAGTAAAATGGTCAGAAATTCGAGCCGTGTTGCTGGATAAACGCAATTGGATGTTAACACTGTATGCAGGTTTGGGCTTTTCTCCGTTAGTGATTGTGGGTGGTCTATGGGGCAATCCGTTTTTGCAAGAGGCCTATCAGTTAACCCCAACCCAATCCTCAGCCTTGATCTCACTTTCCTTTATTGGCTTAGGTATCGGTAGTCCCTTTTTTGGTTTTATATCAAATCGTGTTGATGATCGTAGTTTGTTAATGATGGGCGGAACTTTCTGTGCTTTACTTTGTTTTCTCCCCATCATTTATGGCCATAATCTAGCCTCGTGGCTCATCGGTAGCTTACTTTTTGGCTTTGGGTTTTTTCTGGGTGTTTTTATGTTGGCCTTTACCCTAGGTAAAGAAATCAATAACATCGCGGTGACGGCGACGGTGATATCCATGATTAATGCCAGCGATACCATTCTTGATGCGATTACCGATCCCCTTATTGGTCGTATTTTAGATGGACTATCGGAAGGTGCAATGCAAAATGGGGTACACTATTTTAGCGTTGAGAATTATCGCTATGCATTAACTATCTTGCCGTTATATTTAGTGGCTGCAATAGTTTGTATGATGTTCTTTAAAAAATTTAGTAAGAATACATAAACATGTTTAAAACTCTACCCAAAGGTGTTCTGGCATTATCTTCTGTAGAAATGTGGGAGCGATTTAGTTTTTATTCTCTGACAACCTTGCTGGTGCTTTACGCCAGTGCATCGGTGCTGGAGGGTGGTTTAGGTTGGGCCGATGCTAGCGCATTACGATTGATCGCATGGTATGGTTCGCTCGTCTACGTCAGCCCTATATTAGGTGGACTTCTGGCTGACCGTATTATAGGCAGACGCAATTCAGTCAATATCGGCGCTATGCTGATGTGTTTGGGGCAAATTTCCATTGCGATACGCGCAGAATATAGCCTTATTTTAGGTCTGACATTATTGATTCTTGGATGTGGATTATTAAAACCAACTATCAGTGCGATGGTAGGTGAGTTTTATGAAGAAAAAGATTTACGCCGCGAGTCAGGTTTTACTATTTTTTATATGGCCATCAATATTGGTGGCGTGTTGGGTCCTTTATTGGGTGGACTCGTTAGTGAAAAATATAGTTATCGAGCTGCATTTTTATTAGGTGCTGTGGGTTTAGTGATTGCGATAATTAATTTTGTTATTGCAAACCGACACAGTCTACAAACAGTCGGCTTGAAACCCACCAAATATTTAATTTCACAAACTTTGCCTAAAACACCGCTCACTGTGCTAGAAAAACGACGTATTACTGTATATTTAACGATGTGCGTGGCCAATATTCTATGGAATATTGTTTATGCGCTACCTTATGGCCTTTTAACCATCTATGCAGCAAAAAACATCGATCGAACCATTGGCAGTTTTCAAATTCCACCCACCTGGTTTTTTAGTTTATATGGCATTTTTATTGTGTTGTTATGTCCCGTTTTAGCGGCTTTTTACAACAGATTGGCTGCGCGTGATATCCATTTTTCACTAAGTCAAAAATTGGCAGGCGGGTATTTTTTAGTGTCCATCGGTTGCATTGTGTTATTACCGTTGGTCAGCGCAATAGCACAAAATGCGAATTATCACGGTAGTGCATGGTTTTTAATTGTGTTTTATATGTTTTTTTCTCTGAGTGAGTTATTGACTGTACCAGTATTATTGTCTGCAGCAACACGGTTAGCTCCGAGACGGTATGCCTCATCCATGGTATCAGCCAATATGCTCATTTCGTGGGCGTTAGGTGCTTATTTAGGCGGAGAATTTGGTGTGCTGACGCTAAAATACAATGCTACGCATTTATTTTTAGGTGTAGTCATTGCAACGATGGTATTGGGTTTTTTACATTTGCTCACCAATCGTAAAGTGGAAGCGTTATGTCGCGAGCCGTCATAGGGTTGTTAATCGTCTTTGCGCTAGCGATTTTCGCCCGCGTTTTACCGCATTTGCCTAACAGCACGCCGATCATGGCGTTATGCATTTTTGCGGGTTGGCATTATCGTTTGTCTATGGCCTTATTGTTCACATTAATGAGTCTCTTAATTTCTGATCTTCTATTAGCCTGGATGCATCACACAGCATTTTTAGGAGTCTGGTCGCTGTTCACTTATTCAGGTTTTTTATGGGTAACAATCGCTGCACATAAGATGCAGACGAGCTCACAGTACCAATTTATTTTTATTAGTAGCATTGTATATTGGGTTTGGACTAATTTTGGTGTGTGGCTGAGCGCTTATTATTCCCATGATTTAAGTGGGTTAATGGCTTGTTATACTTTAGCGTTACCGTTTTTAGGCTATAGCTTGTTAGGAAATTTAGTTTGGTTAATTTTATTTGACGCTTTTTTTTGTGTTTTTTTGATACGCTTAAAAAATCATCATTTGAGTTTTAGGTCCATTATACACTCGCTGGCATTCTATCCTTTTTCTACAAAAACCTACACTTTCAATCACACCCTACCCACTGACAATATTTGACTTATCGAGTTATGGTGTGTAGTATATTTTCATAAAAGATCACAAATAAAACAAATTATAATTGGTAAGTTATTTTGAGAATATAGTTTTCGAAATCGTTGTTTCTATAGATAGCGGAGGTAAGTACATCATGACGATCACCCTTTCTCTAAATCAAGAAAAAACAGGTCTTCAATTTTCTACAAATAATTCCGATGAAAATTGGGATAAATTTCAAGATGAGCTCCTAAATAAAATAATTAATATAAATATGAGACCGACCTTAGATAATAGTTCTATTATCTTAATATGTGATGAATACCAGGACATTGAAGAATTAGAGAGATTCTTGAATGAACTAGCACAAGAGCTTGAAGAATATATTGATATACAACAATATAAAATATGTGTAAACGATTTGCTTCAAAATAGACAAAGGCAAATCACAGATGAAGTCAAAAATCCAGTTGCAAGTTTACCCGAAGGACTAAGATTTGAATCTTATGAACATAAGGCCTTAGGTAATCGAGCATTTAATGAGTTTATGATGTTACATCCAGAGATCAAAGATCAATTGTTGGAATATGGTCTTATGACCGAACAAAAAATAAACAATAATGAGGCGAGATATGTTTATGTTTTAAAAATCAGTGAATCATTGTGCTTACAACCAGGTGAAATCGTAGCTTTGGCCGGAGATTTTTATGGAATGCCGGAAGCTCCAATTAGTAAGGGGCTGAATTCTCAAGAGAAAAGAGAAAGATTTGAAGCTGCATACCATACTTTATTCGATATTTTGAGAGATACCGAGGAAAGTAAAGAACTTGAGCATATTAGGGCTGAAATTCAAACAGAAATGAATACTGTTGTAGCTGGAGTGGTACGCAAAAGAAAAACACCCTACGAAGCACATGCAGATTACGCATCAAAAGCAAATTGGCATTACCATCGTGCAACTATGCATTGCTTTTTTACGCCATGGAATTCTCATTACAGTGATTTAGCTTTTGCTAATTATGATCACTTCCACCCGGATGCCGCTGTGGTATATAGAATCGGTCATAAACTTGCAATCAAAGAATTAGCAGGAAAAAATATTCAAGAAGTATGGAGCGACAATACTGTATTAGGAAAAAAAGAAATCGTGCAACGTTTACAATGCTTGGTAAAAGCATTTGCTATTGAGCTATTTGCCGCTCATTATTTAACAGATATATTCGCCGCAGGACATTTACGCACCCCTCGGATAGAGCTCGTAGAATACATTAAGAATTATGCAGGTATACTCAATGGCATTACTAAATTCTTTAGTGAGAAATCTGCAGAAGAAGCAGCTATTAAAATGGCAGGTTATTTTGCAAAAAAAATGCATGATGAAGATAATCGGGACGGAATAATGGTGACTAATTCTATGATGCCAGTTCCTAATCATTGGGAACTTTTGGGAGATGGTTTTTATTTTGAAAAAAAATGTAAATCTAACAGAGACAAAATAAATGAAATGTTATTAGCTAATTTCGATGAGCTTCTAATTCATATAAATGTACCAGAAATTACAAATACAAGCGTAGCTCAACCAAAAAAGAAATATGCTTATGAAAAATATTTGCCACAGATTGATTTTACAGCATCTCCTCGAACTTACCCACTATTTAAAATAGATGAAACAACTAAACGACTGGGTGTGCGGGAAAATTTATCAGATCCATATACTTTTAAGTATATCTATAATTGGTCTCCACTAAAAATATTTTGTGCTCTTTTTTTACCTGGGTTGGTGGATAACGTTAATTTACCAGGTAAAGTATATGCTGCAATCAGCAAATACTTGCAATCTGATAATCCAGAAACTGAAGAGCAATTACTTAGAGAAGCAGATGATTTAAAAGCATTTATTGATGCTATTAATGAACAATATATAAAAGAAAAATCCGTTGCTGATATGAATAGTGCAAGTATGAGTAGTATAAGCATCAGTAAAGATCCGCTAGAAACTTCAAGCGCAGACGATATTGAATTAGTTGAAGTAAATCCAGGAAACGTTAGCCGAGGGATGAGTATGTCTTAATATACAAAGCAGATAAGACGAGAGATTCATACCAAAATGAATATATTGTACTCAAGAGATGAAATAAAAATTAAATTAAGAAAATGGTTTTCTTTAGCGAACAAGGAGGCTATAAGTTACTTAAAACAAGAGAAGTTGTTACGATGCTTATGTGATTTATTTAACAAAAACGTTGATAAGCCAAACGAGCAGAGTTGTTATAAATGGATAGCGCATATTGGTGAAATAGAATTATATGTATATTCTGATAGACCTGCTCAATCTAGTAGTTCTTGTGCCAGACACGAGTCTTTGTTAGGTTGGGGAACAACGCCTTTTTTAATTGCTTTTACATGGGCTTTAATTAACAAATTATGTGAATTTAAATATCTTGAAAAAACATCGGAGGTTACCGATGCCATTGAAGAAGAACTGTGGGTTGCTACTAATGCATTTGCCATACAATGTGGGGCAATCAAATGTGTTTATGATGAAGCCGAACTAAAAAAATTTGTCAAAAAATTATTAGACGATCTGGTTGCTCTAGCAAAAAATAATCCAAAGTCAGTATTTGATATTTGTATCCCCGGGGGCACTGATAAGCATCAGCTATATTTGGTTTTTACTTGGAATATTTTAACAGAGTCGTACCTTATCCGTATTGATAACGTAGGAGAGTATGCGGAAACGGCACATGTACCACCAATACAGGTGGGAAACGATTACGCGTTTAGACCATTTGATTTAGCACAAATGAGACTAGATAGCTTATCAGGACTCATTCCTTATTTGGTAGGATATTTTAAAGCTCCTTTCCCTAATTTGTGTGATAATCCTTATGAGACGATTTATACACGTTGTTATGGCAAATGGAATTTTGAAAATAACTATCCGGCGATTATGCGTCAGACGGCACAAAATTGCGTTTATAAAAATTACTATATTCAAATAGCGTATAGAAACTATAAGTATGATAATAAAACAGTGTGTGACATATTTGATATGGTGACTGAATTTTACTCGCCACATTGCCAGCCGAAAATTGTGAGTGGTGCATTTGACGAAAGATTGTCGCAAAATCGGGCGCATCTGGGGCAAGTAGAAACTCCAGCAGCAGAAATTGAGGGGTTAACTCAATGCGCGCTTTTTAGCTATGTTGATGATCATCCTTACTTTAAAGATAGAAAAACTAAAGTTGAAATTGATCTTGTTCTGAAGAAAATTCAAATAGCAAAAAAGCGCTATTCATTAGAAAATTTTTTCTCTAATAAATTGTATTTAGACGCCTTCTTTAAGTCGGCTCCTTCTTTTTCATTGTTTGAAGCGTATAAAGAAATTGAAGATAAATTGATTTGCGAACCAGATGAAAGAAATTATCGAAAAAAAAAGGATGCGTGCATAAATTTAGCAGTTAAGCATTTATTTGATAAATTACTTGATTTACCAAACCCTAAGCCTTGCGAGGTTGAAAAAAATATCATAAATATCGCATGGGATGAAAAATTCATTGATAGAAATATGCTTTGGTGGTTTTTATCGTGTGCTATAGTGCAAGACAAAATTACTAGTGACGAAAAGAAGAAAATTGAAGAGCAGCTAGCAACTGAAATTTTTTCAAACGCATTATTTCTTTACTTTTTTGTATATCATTTCTGGCGCCAAGATAGCAGAGATAGAAACCAATTATCAAAAGACGTAATGGATAATTTAATAGAAAAATTTTTTTCTATTGAAAATAATCGAACTTTATATAACAAAGATGAACAATATGTATTATTAGATGTTTTAGAATGCTCTGAATTCTATGCCGCCCTTCTTAAATCCCTTCCTATAAAATACAAAGAATCAATAGAACAATTTTTACTGGACTCTATTTGTAAGCATGAAAACATGATATGGGATTTATTATCTAACAAAAGTGTTTTTTATTTTTTGAATCAAGATACGCCAAAAGCCGAACGAATGCGTCAAGCTCTAGCTGCCGCCATGAAACGCACTGATGGTATTAGATACCACGATAGCGGCTTAACTTATATTATGATTTTCGAAGAAATACCGTTAATATCACATTTATTTCCAAAAGATTTATCGCTATTTTTAATAGAAAAAGTAGCTGCTTATTTATACAGAGGCTATTTTCAAGAAGCTTATGGTCTTTGGAAACAAAATTTTGAATCAAAACCTGTTCCTATGTTAAGTAATCGTGTCTTAAATATTGGAACGGCGGCGGCAAGGTTAGTTGGTGACCTTAGTATGGCTGTACAATGTGCCGAGCCTGCTTTTAAAAAGTGTAATAGTGATGATAAGGGTTCAGCATTATATAATATTGCTATGATAAAATTAACAATAGCCTATAATATTGGTACCGAGCATAAGAAAAAATTTTTAATTTCAGCCTTACAAGATTTTTATGAAGCGTTACATTATTATGATTTTGAACGGAACACAACTAACATTATTCGCGTCGTTTTACATATGGCAGATGCCTATTTATTAACAATAAACATTTCATTAGAAGAAGAAAAAAGCACTTATTTAGTTTATTTTAATATTGTGCAATCAATTTTGAAATTAATGAAAGCTGTAAAAATGGATAATGATTTGAAATTAAAAATAAATAAGTATAAATATGCATTTATAAATCAATTAAAAAAATATCCAAACTTACAAGTTTCATATCATTTATTAAAAGTTAAATGGCATTATTTTATAACCGAAAATACTGACAAGAAAACGACAAAATGCTTGTTGCATGCAAAAAAAGCAGTCGAAATAGCGCAAGAAAATTATACTTTTATTTATTATAAGCAAGCTAAATCTATTCTTGATGTCTTAGAAAAAAATCTTTTTGACAAGCAAAGGGTAGAAGAAGAAAAAGCAGGAGCAGTAACAGCTTTTTTATGGACATCTCCAGGTGATATTTGTAAAGAGACTCATGCTGATTTATCTTTGCCAGAGGATATTAAAAAATATATAGAATTGCCCTATAGTTCTGATAAAAAATCGGAAGACGTTTTTAATCAAGCCATAAAATTAGCTAAACAAAAAAATTCCTGGGACATGCAAAGTGACAAATTTTTTAAAGATCATAGTATGAGCCTATTTCAGTCAGGAAAAACTCTCCTACATATAGCTGCAGCATATAATAATGTGCGCTTAACTAAATACTTGCTTGATAGCCACGCCTATATATCAATGCGCGATGATAATGGATATACACCTTTTCATGTCGCGGTTATGTATCGGCATTCAGTAATATCTTTACTTTATTTGGATCGATTTAAATTTTGTATATTCAATGCAGATAAAGGAGGATATACTGCAGTACATCTATGTGCCTATTTGGGATATGATGATGTCTTAGGTCCTGTTTTGACAGTCGCCAAGAAACCTCCCTTTTCTGATTTACTGTTCATGAGGGATCGTTATTATTATAATGCAAAAAAATATGCAGATATCTGTGGTTATAATGATATTTCTGATAACCTTGCCCGACTTATGAAAGGCTTTGAAAATATTTATTCAATAAAATCTAAATCAGCTAAAAAAGATTTTTTTATTTTATTGCAGAAGTCGCATACCGAACAACAAACGAATAATATTCTGCGAAGATGGGAAGCTGAACGGCAAATTTTAACTACGAATGGGCTGAGAGATATTAAAAAATATTTTAAATATGCTATTTTTTATGGGTCGACAGTATTTTTGCAGCAATTATTCAACTTTCTTTTAGATATGAGAGTTTCTTCTGATGATATTCTTGGATTACTCTATGATAGAAATTCTGAAACTCTTTTGGATTATGCTGCTATGGCTGGGTTCTCAGATATAGCTAGATGTGTAGTAGAGAATTTTAACTCATTGTCCGTTTCTTATGATAGCAGTCTGATTTTTTTTGGATCTTGGTCACCACTACATAGGGCTGCTGCGAGAGGACATTGTGATGTTTTAAGAATTTTTCTCGAGTTTAGTTCTGCCGGAATTGACAGCATTAGCGAAGGTTGGTCACTCCTACATGAAGCTGTAGTATGTCGTGATCCTGATAATAGAGATAAATTAATAACGCTCATAAATGAAAAAGATCATAATAAGGTATTATGTAAAAAGAAAGAAGAAAATGGCTTTACTCCTTTACATTTAGCATTAATAATGCAGCATTATGATACTGTTCAACAACTTCATACGCTTTATGGTGATAATAGCGGTATATTAGATAATGTCGGTATAACTGGTTGCTATTTTTGCGAAGAAATGAAAGGGATTTCATATACGAATCTAATAAGCTCTAACTTAAATGCTTATGTAAAAATTGAAAGTGCTCTTAGTTTCACGCCGCAAATTAAAGGTATCTCCTACAAGGATAAAATTTTATTTGATTACAACCAGTTTTTTCCTAGTGAAACTGCATTAAAAGGTTTTTATTTTCAAGTTGCTACGTGGAGTGGTCAGTTTAAATTGTACTTAATCGATTTTACGGGTAAATTATCAATGTCGGCAATTTTGCTTATAGAAGATAAACATAGATTTTTAAAGCAACCGATCCAAAAAACAGTTTTTTACTATCAAGAAAATATTTCAATGTTACATATTTTAATTTTTTCTAAAAACAAAAAGGCTTTTTATTTTTCTATTTGGAAAGAAAATTATATAGCAAGGGATTTAGACATTCATAATGTTAGTGCAGGAGCTATTATAGAACGGTTTGATAAAATTTTCTTAATTATTGGGCAAATAAATGGTGTTGTAGTCACATACGATTTAAGTAAGCAAAAATTAGGCGAACCAAAAGCAATTTTTAATTATACTGAAAATTTACATATTACAGACAGTGAAAAGAATGTTATTAAAAAGTTTGAAATAAAAAATATTTATACTACAAGATCCACAGATTGTTCACATTTCCTTATTATGGCATTGCATTGTAACTATTTGATGGTTTACCGTACTCATCTTGAACAAAGTCAAGATAGCCTATTATTTGTTTTTGAATATCTTATCGCAGCGAATAATGACTTTAATTTCTCAAAGACTATTTCTTTAAGTGAAAATTGGAATGAAAATTATTTAATTTGCACGGAGGTTACCTCTCTAAAAATTTTTAATTTACAAGTCAGATGTTTTGTAGAGGAAATTAAATATAACGACCTAATTGTTTCAAAGCCTAAACCATATGGCGGAAATGTTATTTCACCAATAGAGATAAAGCTTTTATTCATAACATCTTGCTTTCAAGGTTTAATTATATTAAATAAACAAAATCAATGGTTTTGTTTTTTGAGAGATGCTAAAACAAAGAAATTTAATAATTTTTATTCAGGTAATTTCGGAAAATCCGAAAACGTTAAAGATATCTATTGGAATTATGGATTGAATGTTGTCTTTTTTGTGATGTCAGAAGGACTAAAATATATTTCTCTTATTACCGCAGCACAAGGTGCTGAAACTTTATTAAAGCAACTTCCGGATAATAAAAAGTCACTATCCGAAAACAAGTATAAAACAAAAAAAACTTTTATGATTCTTTATAAAAAAGAAGGAAAAATCAATATAAGCAACCACTTAAACTCAGGCGAAATTTTATCTAAAAAAGTGACTACAAAAAAATCAACTTCAACACGAGCGAAATATAAATTATTTTCTACCTATGAAGAAACTAGGAGAGAGTGCTTGTTGTTATTATGTGGCAGACAAAGCAACCAAACCATTTCTAGAGAACTAGCTTTATCCCAGTTAAAAAAAAGACAAATCTATATTTTAGTGTTTGGTTATAATAAACAAGTTTTACTTGAGTTTGTCCGTAATAAAAAATTAAATGAAGCTATAGAATATGCAATGGACTATTACTACTTATTACGAGATATGGTATTGATTGGTTTGCCTTGTTTTCGTTTCTCGGATATAAATTGGAATTTTAGTCGAACGTGTTACTCGACAATCATTTCACCAACAGAGACATGGCTTAGTTCAGATATTGTCGACAAGTGTAAGATTGAAACTGTTGCAATAGAGAAATTTTTTAACGGGAGAAAATATTTGTTCGTGAACGAGGAGGTTTTTAGAAGTTATCTAAAAAATCTGTTGTCTAACCGCATCAAACGTAATTTTTTTAACGAAGTATTACAAGAAATTAGGGCCAGTCTAACAGATCATTCAGAACGAGAATATGTGTTTCATCTTGATAAATTAGTTAATAGATTTAGAAAAGACTTGATTGAGAAAAGCAAGACTAAACTTTCAAAGGAACTGTGGTTTAACGAACTGAGTGACTTGCTACTGAATATTGCTGGAAAAATTGCAGATATACTTGGTTTTCCACTTAGTGCAGTTAATCTATTCACCCAAATAGCCCACTATCAAAGTTTGATTAGTAAATTATGCAACCACGAGGTTTTATTGGGCGTCAATAGCCTTCAAGAAGATGATCCATTAAAAACAATTTTGAGAGCAGATATGGCCAATATATTAAATAAAAAAGACAACTCTCTGCAGGTTGAGTTATATTTCTCAGATCTTTACATTCTAGCTAGAGCTCAATATCAACAAGGTGAATTTGTCCTTGCTATTAAACTTCTTGATTTTATTTATTATTTGGCTAGGCGCTCTCGCATTTTGGACGATTCTAAAAAATTTTTTTGGTACTTAAAATCTAACTTGCTCTTTATTGATATTCTTAAAAATGCTTTATTCATTAAAGATGCACTTTCAGGACTCGTTTCTTTAGAAAGTCGAATTGAATCTTTTGCCGAAAGGGATAGGGATAGATTTATGCGACAATATCCTATTTTAATGGCAAAATTTTGGGATTTAAAGGCTAGTCTACAGCTTTATCTCGATGGAAATACTGAAGAAATTAATTCGAATTTTTCTAACGCTAGCAAATCACTGACCTCACCAGAAGTGGAGCATCATCCAATGTGTGTTGCCACAAATTTAATTAACTTGGGCTATTTTTATTTTTGTCAAGGCAATGAAGCTGGAGCATTATTTTTCCTCCACTATGCATTAGATCAACTGACAGATATAAATTTTCAATCATTTTATGGTTTAGAAGTCCTTAATGCTATTGCGCTATTTTATCTGATAAACTTTAATTTTGCAGAAGCCTTTATGCGTTATAAGCAAGTGTATGATTTTATCAACAAATCATCGCTAAATTTTTCTCAGAAAAATTTTTTGGTTCTGCGAATTAATGCAAATTATCACTTAACTTACCTTTACGACTTGCTGAAAAAAGGATTGGATAGTTATAGTTTTACAGATCATCAGCATTATATTGATTCATTGGATGCGTTAATATGTAACTTAGGTGCGCAGGTACAAGCATTAAAAAATAGCAATTTAGATTTTTTAAGGGAGAATAACCATGCTATGTTAGAAGAGGTTGAAAAATATATTCATCAATATAACAAGGTTTCAAAAGAAAGAGTGGATTATTATTATTACAAGTATCTTTATTTTTTACATATATATAAAGTATTATATTCTCACGTAAACAATTATCGACCTCATGATCAGCTTAATACAATTATTTCACAATGCGCTAATCGAATACTTGAGTTCATTCAGAATCTCGCACCAGATAAAGTAAACAATTGCAAAGAATTGCTCTTTGTGAATGAAAGTGGAAATAACCAAGCCTCTTTTGTAAGTAAATATAGGATGACGGGCATTCATTCTGCTCATCGTTATTTATATTTTAGCTATAGTGCTCCAACACAACAACTGCTGTTTTCTGAAGAAATTACGCGAGTTTCCCTCAGCAGAGCCGCTCCTATTATGTAAGGCAGTATTACGTCCCCTATAGACCGATTAATCGCTGCAAACGATGTGTGATCGTATGCATTTCTTTTATTGTTAACTGTGCAATACGAGGTTGGATCAAGCGCTGCAATGTGATTGCGCGACAATGCTCAACAAGCGCATAACTCGTTACTTCAAGTTGATCGCGTTTGGGGAGTTCCACGTGTAAATGATGTAAATTGGCATGAGATTGACTGCTTAGAGGGCATATAAATAATAACGACACACCGGCGTCTAAAATAGGTTGTGCGGTTAATATGACAATCGGTCGTATTTTGCGGATTTCTTGGTGTTTGGCAGGGTCTAATCTGGCAAGATAGACGCCTCCTCGTGTTAAGATTTCCACCACTCTTCCTCTTCATCAGGTAATTCTGAAAAGACTGACCCATCTAAATCCTGTATTTCTTGTAAGGAATGTGGATCTGCTTGTAATGCCAGTAAAGCTTGTGCTAAGTGTTGCTGCTCATCGCGCTTTGCTAATGCTTCAAGTTCATGTTGAATAGCTTGTCGAATAAATGCAATACGTGAAATACCTAGCTGCCGAGCGGCTTTTTGGCTTGCGATTGCCAGATTATCGGGTAATGATATAGATAATGCAGTCATATCTAACTCCATAATCAATTTTAATATTATAAATGATATCAAATTATATACTAAATGTCAAGAATGCATAGCATATTAATCCGTTTTCTTAGGTACGGGGATCGGACACGATTTCATCAAAAGGGTGGAGTTGAATATGTTATGTTTGCAATTGGTGAGATAGAGATCGCTACGTGAGCATATGAATAATACTGGCGGAGAGAGAGGGATTCGAACCCTCGATGGGGTTTAAGCCCCATACTCCCTTAGCAGGGGAGCGCCTTCGACCACTCGGCCATCTCTCCGAAATTTGAGCCGGCAGTATACCACCAAAACTTACTAAGTCAAATGCCTTGTCATGCCAACGAAGGTCCTACGGAATAAAATAAAACGGATTGGGCAATTTATAATTCTTTTCGGAGTAGCCGCCGATGAAATCACTTTCTTGATCACCCACATTCACAACGATGGTATAGCCTTTATCAGTCAGTTGCTTACGGACAACGGTTTTATACTCTTCTGCAGGTTTGCCTTTAAACTGTTCACTTTTTAGAATTAAGCCATCCCAGTTTTTGTAACCCGCATTATTCAAATTTTTAATGGTCGAGTGTCGCATCCATTCAGGACGGCCGGTCACAAAAAACACAGCCACACCATTTTGCTTGGCATAATTATACAGCTGTAAAGTCGGCGAAATAACAGGGTCATCGCCACGATCTTCATTAAGGTTTATTTCATCCAATGAACCACCAAAGCCATTTTTCACCATATCAGGGTAGTTGGAGAGCGAAGTTTCATCAATATCTAATACCAGAGCTAGCTTTTTAGGAGGGTGCGCTTTCGCATTAGCTGCAATCTGTTGTGCTAGATATTTTTTAGCCTTATCGGCTATCTTTTGGGTTTCAGCAGCGTATTGTCCGGATGAGACGTAGTATTTCAAATGGTCTTTAGCAATCTGCAAATTAGCGGGTTCAGCAAAGCTAATTGATGCAAAACAGGTAAAGATAAGATAGGACAATAGTGTGCGGATAGCTTTCATGGTGCGACCTCTTTGAATGGATAAAAATGATGTTCTAGATATAATATGCACGGAGGATTAAAATATGCAAGAGGTTAAAAATGGTGGCTATGGGTGGACTCGAACCACCGACCTCAGCATTATGAGTGCCGCGCTCTAACCAGCTGAGCTACATAGCCGCGAAAAGAAGAGCGGTATTTTGCGCAGTAGAACAGCCTTTGTCAAGGGCGGCGGGGAAATATTTTAGAGACTGCTTGACGTATAGGGGCCGGATCGGGCAGAATGGGGGTAAGTAAAGGCATGGCTTTTACGTTGTTTTAGATAAAGAAATGAAAAAAGTGCCCAAATTTAGTTATCCTTAATATTCCGTTAAGAATAACGGTGTAGTATTAATAATAAGAGGCAAAATTAATAACCTTAAAGGGGTTGAGTATCATGAGATTTTTTAATAAAAGCGGCAATGACGTAGCTTTCGGAAGTGAAGGTCGTCGGACTAATTTAAAAGAAGCAGGTATGGAAAGCGCAAAATTGCATGCGGTTCCTTCTGAACATAGTTTTTTGGGAAATAGCCGACTTCAACATTTACAAAGCGCTGGTTTGCCAGTAGCACACGTGAACAGTATTCCATTGGATTTGGTTTCAGTTCCACGCGTATAAATGTTCTAGTTAGTTAGAATACATATAACTGTTTGAGTATTGCCCCGACTTTTGTCGGGGCTTTTTTTTTGGAAAAAAAAAGCGTAGCCTGGATGGAGCGCAGCGGAATGCGGGATTCTCGAAAAGAAAACCCGGATTCCGCTGCGCTCCATCCAGGCTACTATAGATTTTTTCATGCGTAGACCTCGTTTATCTCCCGCAGAACCTATTCTTCTCAAGTCAATAATCTGCTAATCTAGAGTTACAAGGATTCACCTTCAACCCACGCCCTATTATCTAAGGAGAGATTTCTATGCGAAACACAACGCTATTAGCTTGCTTACTTAGCTCGTCGTTAATGTTGACTGCCTGTCACTCAGGTAACGAATCCAATAAAACAGACAAGTCAGGAGCTAGTACAGCTGCAAATAGTAAAACGGTGGTAGTTTCCAAACAGCAAATGGAATCAGCTCAACAAAACGAAGAGTTTCCCAACCAAAATAAAATTACTAGCGATCCAGAGACGCCAGAGCTAGGTTCCAGTGCAGTCGTTGCTCCTGACGCTACTCCAACACCAGCACCTCAAACAAACTCCTCAAGTCCAGCAACCGCCCCAACCTCTGATGCGGATGATACTGCAGCGCCAGCGTCTGCGGATGCAATATTAAATGAGAATACTGCGACGGAAACCATAGCGGATAATACAGCAACAGTTCCCGATGCCCCGATAATGAATAATGAAATACAAAATACCAATACAGTTACATCAATGCCAGCAACGACAGGTTCTACAGAAACAACACCATCACCGACAACGACGGCATTACCCGATACTAGTACAATGACAACAGCACCAGTGACAGGACCTGTTTCTGGAACAGATGTTGCTCCAATAACGACACCAACTCAGGCAGTACCAAATACAAATCCTGCGGGCACGACAAACAACACTATGATGCAGGGAACTGAAAACACACCAACGGCAACTGCTCCAGCGGCTCCAGCAGCAACGCAGCCGAATACAACTACGACACCAACACCTCAAACACCAACAAACTTTAATAATGCGGCAACGCCAGTTTCGTTTTCGAGTCCGAATATGGGTAGTGGTGCAGCAACAACACCGGCTAAAAAAGGCGAGTAATATGTCTCAACAAACGACTCCAGGGATGCGATTTCGGCAAGCACTGAAACAAGAAACACCATTACAAATCGTCGGCACCATCAATGCTTACACGGCGATTATGGCGGAAGCGGTTGGCTTTAAAGCGATATATCTTTCAGGTGCGGGCGTAGCGAATGCATCCTATGGGTTACCTGATTTAGGCATGACCTCGTTAGATAATGTATTGGAAGATGTGCGACGAGTTACTAGCGCTACAGATTTGCCATTACTGGTTGATATTGATACTGCATGGGGTAATGCATTTAATATCGCGCGTACGATTCAACAAATGATTAAGGCTGGTGCAGCCGCCGTGCATATGGAGGATCAGCAGCAAGCTAAACGTTGTGGTCATCGTCCTAACAAAGCGATCGTGAGTCAACAAGAAATGATTGATCGCATCACCGCTGCAGTAGATGCGCGCACAGACGATTCTTTTGTTATCATGGCACGCACGGATGCTGTTGCGAATGAAGGACTGCAAGCAGGCATAGATCGAGCTTGTGCTTATGTTGCTGCAGGTGCCGATATGATTTTTGCTGAGGCAATTACCTCCTTGGAAGATTATCGTCGTTTTACCCAGACAGTTCGAGTTCCTGTATTAGCGAATATTACGGAGTTTGGTAAAACACCTTTATTTACTGTTAATGAACTGCAAACCGCAGGTATTCAAATGGTGTTATATCCATTAAGCGCTTTCCGTGCGATGAATGCAGCCGCGTTGAAAGTGTATCAAACTATTCGACAAACGGGTTCGCAACAAGGTGTGCTTGATATGATGCAAACGCGTCAAGCTTTATATGAATTTTTAGATTACGAAGCATTTGAAAAGAAGTTAGATCAATTTAAGGAGCGTTAACATGGCAGAGAAAAAAATAGGCGGTTTAGCAGGCATTACTGCAGGAGAAACTGCCATTTGTACGGTTGGAAAAGAGGGGGTAGGTTTAACTTATCGCGGTTACTCTATCGAAGACTTAGCGGAAAAATCCTGTTTTGAAGAAGTAGCTTTTTTATTGATTTATGGACATCTTCCGAATGCAAAGGAATTAGCAGAATACAAAGACACATTGCAATCGTTACGTCGATTGCCAACACCGTTAAAAACGATTTTAGAAAACATTCCTGGCGCCGCACACCCGATGAACGTACTCGAAGTTGCCTGTGCAGCAATGGGAACGATCGAGCCTGAATCAGCGAGTAACGATCAATATCATATTGCCAATCGCTTATTAGCCAGTTTTCCAGCAATTTTATTATATTGGTATCATTTTCATAAAGATGGCAAACGTATCGAAACCGTTACACACGATGAAAGTTTAGCGGGATATTTTTTGCATTTATTGCATGGAAAGCCAGCCGATGAATTACATCGAAGTGCGATCGATGCATCGTTAATTCTCTACGCAGAACATGAATTTAATGCTTCAACCTTTGCAGCACGCGTGACTGCAGCAACGTTATCCGATTTTTATTCAGCCGTGACATCAGCAATTGGAACATTGCGTGGTCCTTTGCATGGTGGAGCTAATGAAGCAGCAATGGAGCTAATTGAGAAATTTTCCAGCCCTGCTGAAGTAGACACTGGGTTGCGTGAAATGTTAGTGCGCAAAGATTTAATTATGGGATTTGGTCATCGAGTTTATCGCACATGTGATCCACGTTCGGACATCATTAAAAAGTGGGCGCAACGTTTGGGTAAAGAGGCGGGCGATACAGTTTTATATCCCGTGTCAGAACGTGTTGAGAAAATTATGTGGGATGAGAAAAAATTATTTCCTAATCTCGATTTTTACAGCGCATCGGCTTATCATTTTTGTGGCGTACCAACAGAAATGTTCACGCCATTATTTGTGATTGCACGAATTAGCGGCTGGTCGGCTCATATTATCGAACAACGTGCTAATAATAAGTTGATTCGGCCCTCGGCGGATTACACCGGTCCTGAACCTAAAGCATTTGTGGAAATAGAAAAAAGATAGAGAAATATCCAACGACAACGTCGTCCCGCGGGGTTTCACCCGGCTGCAGAAATCAGCGAAAACACAAGGTAACCCCGGGCAAA
>CAZULF010000023.1:23201-24311 GCA_964621215.1 uncultured Legionellales bacterium
GGGTTGGCGGGGGTACCCCGACGGGGTCCACCCTATTGGCCGCCGGGTCACACGCCGCGGGACGACATCAACATTTAACTGGAGCAAAATATGCAACACATCGCAGAAAATAACGCACGTCCCGCATTCGATCAAGAGATTGTTGATATCGTCAATTATGTTCGACAAGACAATGTTGCCAGTCAAGAAGCCTACGAAACAGCACGCCATTGTTTAATGGATACTTTAGGGTGCGGCTTGTTAGCATTGCGTTATCCAGAATGCACCAAATTATTGGGGCCCGTTGTTGCTGGCGCAGAATTAACAAACGGAGCACGTGTGCCCGGCACCCAATTTAGATTGGATCCGATTCAAGCCGCATTTGATATCGGTGCAATGGTGCGTTGGTTAGATTACAACGATACCTGGTTAGCGGCGGAATGGGGACATCCATCGGATAATTTAGGCGGCATTTTAGCGGTAGCTGATTATTTAAGCCGTCAACGCGTAAGCCAAGGTAAAACGCCGTTAGTGATGCGTGATGTCTTAAACGCTATGATTAAAGCGCATGAAATTCAAGGCGTATTAGCCTTAGAAAATAGCTTTAATCGTGTCGGTTTGGATCATGTGATTTTAGTTAAAATTGCATCGACAGCTGTGGTGACTGCAATGCTAGGCGGCAATGAACAACAAATGTTAAATGCGGTGTCATTAGCCTGGGTTGATGGACAAAGTTTACGAACTTATCGTCATTCGCCCAATACCGGTTCACGCAAATCCTGGGCGGCAGGGGATGCAACTAGCCGTGCAGTGCGATTAGCCTTGATGGCGATGCGCGGCGAGATGGGTTATCCAAGCGCCTTAACCGCAAAAACCTGGGGATTTTATGACGTTAACTTCAAAGGACAACGTTTTAAATTTCAGCGTCCTTATGGTCATTACGTCATGGAAAATATTTTATTCAAAATATCTTTCCCGGCAGAATTTCATGCACAAACAGCAGTGGAATGCGCTATCAAATTGCATCCGCACATTAAACAACGCCTAGATGATATTGAACGTATTGAAATTACCACGCAAGAATCTGCCGTGCGTATTATCAGTAAAGAAGGACCCTTATATAACCCTGCC
>CAZULF010000024.1:0-24087 GCA_964621215.1 uncultured Legionellales bacterium
CAATCCCAAGCATTATGTCAGGTTGTAGTTGCTGATGCCAAAACACTCGATGCAAAGCATGTCAAACCCCAGCTTTATGAGGTAAACCCATGATTAGAATAATCCTCCTCTTCCTATTTACTCTTTGTTTATCAACCCAGGCTCTAGCTGAGAACAAACCTGCACCCGCGCATACTGATTTTGTTCGCGTCGTACAGCAAATTAATGTAGCGGGCGATCAACTCATAGAAAATTACACCCCTAAAAATAGCATGGCGGCACTGAATGGCTTTTCTAGTTTATACTTCGACCATTACGAAGCTGACGGAATGGAACTTGCTGTCATGGCAACCTCTCCGCAAATGAATATTCAAACTGAAAGTTTATTTACGCGATTAATTGGTTTAGCCGGCGCTAATGCACCCAAAGCAGATATGCAAGCAACCTGGGATCAATTAAAAGTTAAATTGATGAATGATGCGACGATTTTAATGAGCACTACTGCTGTCACATTCAGCGAAGTTTTGATACAAGCCTTTATGATCTTGGTGCGTGAAGGTTTCGAAGCGATGCTGGTGGTTACCGCATTAATTACTTATTTACGTCGCTCAGGCCATGAAGATAAAGCCCGAGTGATTTACTACGGTATTGGCGCTGCATTAGGCGCCAGTGCTGTGACTGCTGTTTTATTTAATACGTTATTTAATGGTGTGGGCGCCTATCGTGAAGCAATGGAAGGGATCGTTATGCTGATTGCTTCTGGCGTGCTGTTTTATGTCAGTTACTGGTTGTTTTCAAAACGTGAAGCGAGCCGCTGGCAAAATTACATTAAAAACAAAATGAGTAAGGCACTCTCCACGGGTAGTCTATTTGCTTTAGGATTGACTGCATTTCTTGCAGTATATCGCGAAGGCGCCGAAACTATTTTGTTTTACCAAGCGTTAGCTAGCAACACGCAGCAGCAACATGCGGCATTAACGTTAGGCATCATAACCGCATCCATCACCTTGCTCATATTATTTTGGCTCATGCAAAAAGCCAGTGCACGCATTCCTTATTCTTGGTTTTTTACTATTACCGCCATTTTTCTTTATTATATGGCGTTCTTTTTCATCGGTGGCGCAATGCTGGAATTGCAAGAAGCCGGTTGGATTGGCATCAGCCCCATCATGTGGATGCCATCACTCACTTGGTTAGGTATTTACCCCACTTGGCAAAGTGTTGATGCGCAATTATTGTTTCTCATACCTAGTATTGGCACGTTAATTTGGTATGCTTGTCGTTCACGCCCTTCTATACAACAACAGGTGTAACCATGATGAATGCGAATCAGAAATTGCAAAAGATTGCTGTGGCAACACAAACTGATTCGCGTTATACCACTCGAAAATCCCCTTTTGCTTTAGCCATTGAAAAGTTTTTTTATAAACATAAAAAACAACTTGTGTTTGTGCATGCGACTATGTTTATATTTTTTCTTTCACTAATGATCTTACCTTTGTTTACTGTCTACCCTGATACACACGCGACTCTCTGGAATAATTTACGTTTATTCAGCACGTTTTTATTTTGGGGTTTATGGTTTCCGTTAGTATTTGCCTCGGTTATTTTTGCAGGGCGTTTATGGTGCGGCGTATTGTGTCCCATGGGCGCTGCTTCTGAATGGGCCAATAAAGTCGGATTTAAATGGGAAATCCCACGATGGTTACGTTGGGAAGGCACGCCTATCTTAAGTTTTTTATTAATCACGATTCTAGGACAAACGGTGGATGTGCGTGATGAAAGCTCCGCCATGTTAGAGATCTTTGGTGGCACTTTAGTTTTGGCATTAATCATCGGCTTTTTCTTTGGTCGCCATAAACGTGCTTGGTGCCGTCATGCCTGTCCCATCGGTTTATTATTGGGTGTTTTCTCGCGTATTGGCATGGTGCAATTCACCCCTAAAATGCCACAAGGTACCGATGATCGTTATGCTGAACGCGGTATTTGCCCCACTATGATCGATATCAATCACAAAACTGAATCGCGTCATTGCATCCAATGTTTTCGTTGTGTGAAGCCCACATCCCGTGGTGGATTATTTTTACGTTTTCGTAAGCCTGGTGAGGAAGTGATTGAGATTCGAAAACATAATCCGAATATCGCTGAAGTATTCTTTATTTTTCTTGGCACTGGCATTTCGTTAGGTGGTTTTTTATGGTTAGTGTTGCCGCAATATCAAACAATTCGTCAATATGTGGGTGAATGGTTTATCAATCACGATTGGTATTGGATTGGTAACACGGGGCCAAGTTGGTTGATGAGCGTGCATCCAGCCCAACATCAAGCCTATAACTGGCTCGATTTTATGATGATTGTAGGATTCATGTTAGGGTGTATGATTTTTTCGTTAGTTGTATTAACTGCCGCTAATTTATTGAGTAGTTGGCTAGCCGGTAAATATGGCGGCGATCGTTCGTTAAAATATCGCTTTACTGAATTAGGTTATCAATTTGCACCGATTGCCATGTTATCCATTATTCTAGGCTTAGGTGATTTATTATTTAAACAAATAGGATTATGGGGCATCAATGCTTCCGTGTTAGAGTTCACCAAAATTAGTTTATTTGCTGGTTCGTTAATATGGGGCATTTACTTAGGTTACCAAATTTTAAAACGGCAAGCTGTCAGTGTTAAAGGTCGGGTGATTGCATTGCTGCCCGCTATTGCCGGCAGTGTATTGATTGCTTTAGCCTGGTGGCCCGCGGTATTTGGTGTGGATTATTCGATGTTGGAATATTATCGCACGCATTTAGTTGCGATGTAATTTATTGGAGAAACCTATGCAAAAAAAATTGATATTATTCACGCTACCGGCATTAATGCTACTCTCGCATAAACCTGCACTAGCGGCTGAAACTTTAATCGGCCAAGCCATGGAAAAAAATGGCATGGAAGTGGGAGCCGTGTATTTGCAAGCGGTTGAAATGGAATGCAACGGAAAAATGGAAGAAACGGGCAACACCGACATTCATCTAGAAACTGATATTCATGCTTTACAAAATAATTCCAATGGTTTCGCCTACGGTGAATGGATTCCTTACCTCACGGTGACCTATCATCTCTCCAAACTCAATAGCAAATGGGAACAATCCGGCATGCTTATGCCTATGGTTGCCAGTGACGGACCCCATTATGGAAAAAATGTAAAACTCGATGGTGCCGGCAAATATCACGTTAGCTTTCACATCGAGCCACCCTCTGCCGTCGGTTTTTGTCGCCACACTGACAAAGAAACAGGCGTTGGCAAATGGTGGGAAGCCTTTGATGTGAGCTGGGACTTCACTTACTTAGGAACAGGGAAAAAAGGCGGGTATTAAATTGAAATATCGAACGTGATCAAGCATTAGCATTGAAACGTTCCAGAGTGTTTCTTGCTTCCTTTAATAATTGATTCCAATCATTAGGGGGACATCTTTTATTTAACATTTTTTTAAAAACCTGATAAGCGTCTGATTTACTATTATAAGCACGTTTTGTATTTTCATCATTGACCCAGGCATATACGATTATTTTACTTTCTACATGGTATCTAAAAAACAATCGGTATTGCTGAAAAAATTTCGCTCTAAACCAGTGTTTATATTCATCGCCAAGAGTAACTCCCTGTCGATATTCACTCAACGTTGGATCTTGAGGTATTTTTTCGAAAATCAGTTTTGTAATAGCAGCTAGGCGTTTCGTGGCATTTTTTTCTTTATAATGCTCTGGGTTTCTTTCACGAAGGCTTTCCACTTCCTCAATTAGACTTTCATATTGATCTAAAAACAAAGAATGTGCCAGCAAGCACCATCCGTTAACAATCAGCTCCTTCGATTTTGACAAGGCTATTCATCCTTCTCGTCTAATGGCGCATCCATGTCAATCTCGATATCTGTAGTCAAGCGACGCGCACGATTGATTAATGTAGCGCTAAGGGAATGAACGTGAGATGGATTATTTTTAATATCATTCGCTAAAAACATCAAAAAATCGCCCAGTATTGGGTCATCCTCATTCGCTCGCGATATTAAAACCTTGCCATTTTCTTCAAGAATGTAAGTAATTTTGTCGCGTTTATTTAAATGCAACAACTCCCTGACCGGCTCAGGAATAGTAGTTTGATAACGATCCGTTAATGTTGATGCCGCCTGTAGTATTGTACTCATTTTATCCTCCTAGGGAATAAATCATTTCCTTTATAAGGGTAATGCAATTGCATTACCTTGTCAAGTTCATTAATCATTTTAATCTGAACTTATAGTAAGTTATAGGTACTTATAGTGGGTTATAGTGCCTTATAGTTGATCTTCGCTATAACTTGGTAGAAGCTTAGTAACTATCTAACTTATTGTTTCGATTAGATAGACTCGCTGGTGCTGGGTATAAAGTACGACGGGGACTTGCTGTTTTACGTAGTTTTATCACCTCAATTAAATTTAAAAGGAGGCTACCATTTAGTAACTTACCAAGTGACAACTGTCAAACTTTTGTCAGCTGGGGGGCTGCTATGCCGGTTCAATCGCTCCTCTTACCTCTCCAAAACCAATGCGATAACCGTCGCCTTGGCAGTAAGCGGTCATGATGACTTCATCACCATCTTGTAAGAACGTACGTGTTTCTCCATTACTAAACTGTAATGGTTTACTGCCGCCCCAGCTAAGCTCAAGTAAGCTGCCATAGCTACCGGGTTCAGAACCGCTAATAGTACCCGAAGCCATTAAATCCATCGGTTGAGTGTTACACCCAGCGACGGTGTGATGTGCAAGCTGTTGTGCCATGGTCCAATATAAATTGGAGAAATTTGAACGGCAAATAATTTCTGCTTGTTGCATCTTTGTCGTTTTTATCGCAACTTCGAGCTTAATATCATAACTTGTGTCACTCGAAAATTGTAAATACGGTAACGGCGATGGTGTTTGTTCACGTGGCGATACTTTGAATGGCGCTAACGCATCCAATGTCACCACCCACGGCGAAATAGAAGTCGCAAATGATTTACTTAAGAATGGACCGAGTGGCATATATTCCCATTTTTGAATATCACGCGCGCTCCAGTCATTTAAAATCACTAAACCGAAAATATGATCATAGGCTTCATCAATTGGAATCGGGTGACCTAAGACATTACCTCTCCCAACTAAAAACGCCATTTCTAATTCAAAATCTAATGAGCGGGTGGCAGTAAAAATAGGGGTAGTCGCATCTCTCGGTAACACTTGCCCATGCGGACGTTTAATAGCATGGCCGCTAGTAATAATAGAACTCGCACGACCATGATAACCCACCGGAAGGTGTCGATAATTCGGTAGCAAAGCGTTGTCTTTATCACGAAACATACTGCCGGTGTTGATGGCATGATCGATCGAAGAAAAAAAGTCAGTGTAATCGTGAATCACTCCCGGCAAATGCATTGTGATTTCAGTTTGTGGTATTAGAGCTGTTTGTCGCAATGCTTGATTGTCACGTAATTCTGCATTATCGGTCGATAACAATTGTTGTAAACGTTGACGGATTTTTTGCTGAGTGGTTTTGCTTTGTTGCATCAGCAATAACAAACTATTTTGATGAAATATATTTTCGGTTGGGTTGTAACAATCGCGCAACAAACCTGCCGCTTCGATTTGCGATAAATCCAATACGTCATTGCCAATCGCTACCCCAACCCGTTTATGGGGATTATTTTTAGTAGTAAAAATTCCATACGGCAAATTTTGAATTGGGAATGGATTGGTTGTTGGAATAGAAAGGAATGAAATGTATGTTTTTTCCATAAAAAATGTGGTCCTTATTTTTCGTTCGCTTCAACCTTCACTAATCCTGCGTCTTCCAATTGAGAAAATGCGAGATTCGCTAAAACATTATGTCCAGCAAAAGTGGGATGCACTACATCCCAAAATAAAAAATCATCTGGATTATCGCATATCTTGCTTTTATCTGCGCTGCCTTTGTATCCACCAGTATAACAGGGGGTGTTTGCATTTTTTAATCCAAACTTTGTCGGCTCCTGCACTGCGCTCTGCATCATACTGTATACATCCATTGAGACAATCGTCACATTGAGTTTAGTCGCTAACTCTGACATTTCTTTGGTTAAACGATTATTATGTTTCACTGAGAGTTGTGTTAAGTTAGATTGAAAATTTAATTTTGGGTGTTTATCATGCATTTTCTGTGCCAACGGTGTTATGCCAATATCCGGCAAATTAGGCACTAAAAAATAATGTGCGCCGTGTGCTGATAATTCGGTAATCGCCCCTTTGATATCATGCATAGCACGAGTAATTGCAATATTCTGCTCAGCGGCAGTATGGAGATAAGGATGATAAATATAATTATCGCCGCCAGCCCACACGACATATAAACGATTAGGATCCACAGTTGGATGCTGATTTAAATAATCTTGAACTTGCGACAACATGCCCGGAGGCGAGATAAGCCCATTATGTGTTTGTGCGCCAGCAATGGCTAAATCTTCTAAACGGCTGGGTGGCAAAATCAAACGAGAAGTTAAAATCTCAACCCACACTAAACTGTTACTACAACGACCTAAAAAATAAGGGGGATTCAGCGCATCCCCTTTCTTTAACGCACGCAAATTACCGTTGTCAGACAAACTATCGCCAAAAGCAACAATACCCGTGATCGGCGTAGAAATGTTGGAGCTTGCATAAGAAGGGAAAGAGAAAAGAGTTGCGGCGAATAAAGTAGTTATTGCGATGACAATTTTCACTTGTTTTAGCATAGTACACCTCATCATTACTGCCTAGCGATCCTGGATGCCAGCCTTTGCTGGCATGACAAACTGTTATGATTTTTTAGTAAAAATCAAATCAAACACTGGGTGACCTAAACGCTGACCTCGTACTTCATATTTGGTCGATGGTCGATAGGTCGGTTTTTGTACAAATGTACCAGATTCAGAGAGATTGTCAAATCCTTGTACTCCTGACATCACTTCCAAGATATATTCTGCATAGGGTTTCCAATCAGTTGCAATATGCAAATTAGCACCTGTTTGCAGTTTTGTCCAGACGAGCTTGATAAAATCTGGCTGTACAATACGTCGTTTATGATGTCGGGCTTTGGGCCAGGGATCAGGGAAAAAGAGCTGTAATCGGGCTAATGAATTATCTGGCACTGCACGTTCTAATACCTCACGAGCGTCGGCCATACAAACCCGAACGTTGCTCAACCCCGCTTCAGCCACCTTGGCTAATAAAGCTCCGACGCCGGGGGGATGAACTTCTATGCCAATAAAATCTTCCTGGGGCGATTGCTGCGCCATTTCAAAAAGCGATGCTCCCATACCAAATCCAATTTCTAAAATGCGAGGTGCTTGACGGCCAAAAATGGCATCGAAATCCCATAATCCAGCATCATGCTTTAAACCGTATTGTTCAAGATACGAAGCCACCGCTTGTTTTTGCGCATCCGTCATGCGACCTTTACGGATGACGTAGCTTTTTATCGCGCGGATTTTAGATAATTCGTTTTGCATTTTCAACCCCCGTAGCTTGACGGTAAAACCATCTCAATAACGCCGCTGCGCTGATCACACCCAACACGGTGGTTAACCATGACATCGACGCGGGTAAAATCGCTAAGCTATCTGGACCGGCGAGTAATACAAATGGAATCGCTAACATCACATCCATTAAAGCTGCTCCCGTCACTAAGCCACAGGCGGTTAACGAACCCACGCGATCTTCTGCGCCCTTATTTCGTTTTGCGACTAAATGCTGTAGTAAACTGCCGATAAAAATGGCGGTTGAGGTTGCCAGTGGTATATACATGCCAATCGCTACACCTAATACAGAAAAATGCTTCTCTTTACGCATTAATAAGTGCTGAATAAGGATAAGCACAAAACCTATACCCACACCCAACAAGACCATATTCCAGGGTAAATCATGCTCAAACACTCCACCAACGACAGCCGCCATCATGGCAGCGGGTGGTGCAGGTAATGCATCGGTAATATTCATGCCGGCATGCGGTAGCACATCACCGATGCCATACACACTAAAAAGTATTTGCATAATCGGTGGAATAATCGCAGCAGCGATGATCACACCAAATAACAACATGACTTGCTGTTTCCATGGGGTTGAGCCAACTAAATGTCCGACTTTTAAATCCTGGATATTATCGTTCGCAATACAAGCAATGCTGGTAATCACAGCACCAATTAAAATCGCCAAGGCTGCGGCGTTTAATTTGGTAGTGTCATCCCATAAAACTTCTGGATGAAATCCTAATAAGGTGCGTATGCCCAAAGTTGCGATCACTAATGATGCGATAATCACCGCCGATCCCGGTGTTGCTGTGACACCGACCATTCCCGAAAAATAACCACAGATGGCTGCTGCAATAAATCCAAAAATAAGGATATACGCTAAACTAGACCACAACAAATCGATTTGATTAAAGCTATAGGGCAAATCGGATGAAAAAGGAAAGATATAAACAAATATAAAATACAGCGCCATCAAGCAAAACAATATCCCGGTTACAACATAATATAAGGGGATATCCTGCTCCGTTCGAATAATATTATATTGTGCTCCAACAGCTGTCTGAAAAGCCAATATGGCATCTCGCATACTAGCAAGAAAAGGTTTAAGCAAGGTTCCTAACGTCCATGCCCCTGCTGTTAACATTGCACCAATACCGGCATAGCGGATTTGACTACTCCAAATATGGGTAGCAATGGCTGTTGGATCGGACGTTGTTTGCTGCCAAAAACTCAAAATAGGTACTAAAGCGCCCCATGCTATCACCGCCCCTAGCAGCAAACTAATCCCAATTTCAAATCCGACTAGATAGCCGACCCCAAGCATAGTGGCCGATAAACCAAAGCCAAACCCTACTACTGCTCGACCTGCACTAAACCAGGCTTGAATAGTCGAGGCAAACAATTTCAATCCCACCTGCGCTAGCTCCATTAGCGCGCCCAAAGCCCCACCCATTAGCATCGGCTTGAGTGAAAAGTCTTTTTGCGTTCCTGCAATCAATACTTCAGCGATGGCGCGGCCCTCGGGAAATTTTAATACCGGCTCATTCACCAAAATACGTCGTAAAGGTACGGAAAACATCACGCCTAAAATCCCGCTGGTTACGGCAATGGCGAAATTTTCCCAATAAGAAAAATGTGTCCAATAGTGAATGAGAATCAATGCGGGTACGGTATAGACAATTCCCCCCGCCACAGCTTCGCCGGCTGAGGCGGCGGTTTGGATTAAATTGTTTTCCAATATATTGGATTTTTTGAAAAACCGTAAAATACCCATGGATAAAATAGCCGCAGGAATAGACGCAGAAGTCAAAATCCCTATTTTTAGCGCTAGATAGGCATTCGAGGCTGCCAAGATAAGCGTAAGGAATATCGATATTACCACGACTTTGATGGTAATTTCTGGCAGCCGGGTTGTTGGCGCAATAAAGCTAGTTGGTTCTGTCATAAAGCCCTTAATCCATGTTGACTTCACACCATACTCTGTCGTCCCGCGGCTTGTCCGCGGGATCCAGAACACATCGACACACCATGGATCCCGCGAATAAATCGCGGGACGACGTAGGGCTTGTGCAAAGCTTAAATATTTTCGCATTTAGCGAGGTAAGAGATATAATATCATTTCATCGGCGTAAAACCATCCAATACCTGAAAAGATAAGGCGATCATATCATGTCGAAGACAATAAAAATTTTAATCGGAGCTGTCGTTACTTTGGCCCTAGGCCTACTTCTAGTTGCCCTACTCCTGCCTCGAATTGCTAACCTGAATCAAGTGAAGGCTTCGTTGATTCAGCAGGTCTATAAAAATACCGGCCGTACCATGACGATCGATGAGATGCGATGGTCAATTTTACCAAGTATCAGTTTAGAAATTAAAAATGTTACGTTAAGTAATCCGGTCGGTTTTCCTAGCACGCCTTTTGCTATGATTCGCAAAGCGGATACCGGTGTTAAATTGCGCCCCCTTTTACAAGGTAACATTGAAATCAATACCATTGATCTTGAACAAGTAGAATTGAATTTAATTCGTCGCGCTGACGGAATTACCAATTGGTCGGGATTAACATCAACGTCATCCAATAATAAGAAAAAACCAAACGCGCCTACTAACAATAGTACGACAAAAAATAAATCGTCTAAATCACATAATTTTTTATTCAAAAATTTTACTGTGGGTGATATTGCTATAAACGATGTACGCGTGCATTTACAAGATGCTGTTAAGCATAAAAACTGGGATTTTCAATTAGAAAACATAGCCAGTAAAAATATTAATTTTAAAGGCAAGTCTTTCCCATTTATTGCTGCGTGGAATTACAACAGTAACAAACTCGCTAAACCGCTTGCAGCTAAAGTAGCTGCACAAGTCATTATTGGTCCTGAACGCCAATTTACTGTCAATCAAATTCAGGCACAACTTAATGAAATTAAAATGGATGCTCAGTTACAAATAACAGATACTTCTCATAAAGCTTTCCGTACCAGTATACAAATGTCAGCGACTAATCTGGCAGAATTTGCCAACACACTCGGGCATCCACTTCCTTTCGCCGATAAGAAAGCTTTCTCGCATGTGGCAGCAAATATTAATTTAGTCATGACGGATAAAAATTTTGAAATTAGTCAATTAACCTTATCTGCTGATGGTGCGACACTCAATGCACAAGCTAACATATCGCAATTTGTGCCGTTACGAGGTGATTTTTTAGTTAATATCGATCATATCGATGTAGGGCACTTTGCATTAGCAACACACGCTTCTACTTCTACTGAAACAGCAACTCCTGCCGTTGTAGCCACATCCTCCACAACGAGTTTGTTACCCAGCTGGGCACGGCAAGCAGTGATAAAAGGTCAATTTCATATTAATTTTTTGAAGTCAGGCAAATTACAAGTTCAAAATATTACTATTCCTCTGCAATTAGCGAATGGAGTTATTACGAGTCCACAAACGACTGCCCATCTGTATCAAGGTGACTTAACCGCCAATGCTACAGCGGATCTCACTCATGCAAACCCAGAGTTTGCGTTAACCACATCGTTAAATCATGTTGATATGAATAATTTTCTATTAAATATGGTAGATTTTAATAAATTTGCTGGCACCGGCGCTGCTACAATACAGTTGCATGCCAATGGAGCTAACAAGCAAACCCTACTCTCTTCGTTAACCGGTAAAGGTAATTTGCTCGTAGCAAACGGAAGTTACTCGGGGTTTGATATTTTAGGCGCGTTAAATACCGCCTCCGCTTTATTTAGCAAAAAGGCGCCGTTAAATAATAATGCGTCTGCAGCCACGGCTTTTACACAGATGCAGGCAGATTTTGTCGTAAATAACGGTGTTATTAACAATAATAAGTTAGTGATGAACTCGCCCGTATTAGATATTGTCGGTGATGGGACTATTAATTTAATGTCACAAAAATTAAATTATGTCTTGTTCGCCAAAGCCATTGGATCAATTATTCCTCCCATTAATAAATTACAAGATGCTATTGGCGGAGCAGTGCCTTTAACGCTAACCGGAACATTAAATAATCCGGTGCTGGCACCTGATATGAAAAAAATTGCCACTGAAGTGACCGAAGAAAAAATGGGTAAGGTGCTGAATGCTGATGTGAAAGATGTCGGAAAGTCCATCAACAAAGCCACGAAAGATGTGGGGAAAGCGTTGGGTAAGTTGTTTAAATGACCTCTTCCGGGGACCCGCAGCTTGTCTCTCTCCCCTCGTCGTCCCGCGACTTGTTCGCGGGACGACGTAATTTGAAACAGGGTTTCTAGATCATGCTAACTCCAAAAACCTTCCAAAAAAAAATTCTCGCTTGGTTCGACCAACATGGGCGTAAAACTTTGCCGTGGCAACAATCCATCACACCCTATCGCGTGTGGATATCAGAAATCATGTTGCAACAAACACAGGTTAATACTGTCATTCCTTATTTTAATAAATTTATGTCTGCGTTTCCTACTCTGCAAGATTTAGCTCTGGCTGAGGAAGACGAAGTATTACATTTGTGGACTGGCTTGGGTTATTACACTCGGGCACGTAATTTACATAAAGCTGCAAGATTTATTGTGAGCCAGTGTAATGGTGCGTTTCCCAGCGATATAATCAGCTTGCAACAATTACCTGGCGTCGGTCGTTCCACTGCGGGTGCCATTCTATCGATCGCATTTAAACAACCCGCGCCCATACTCGATGGCAATGTCAAACGTGTATTAAGTCGTTATGCTGGAATTGCCGGTTGGCCAGGAGACAAATCGGTTGAGTCGACTTTATGGCAATTAGCGTCAGAGTATACTCCGACAGACCGTTGCCATGATTACGCTCAAGCGATGATGGATCTGGGCGCTACACTGTGCACTCGCAGCCGCCCAGCATGTGACAAATGTCCTTTACAAAAAACCTGTGTGGGATTTGCCTCTGGCAATCCAACACAATTTCCAGGGAAGAAAACTAAAAAAGCTGTACCGGTTAAAACAGGCAATTTAATTATATTACAAAATAACACCGGCCATATTTTATTAGAAAAACGTCCTTCCATTGGCATTTGGGGTGGATTATGGTGTTTGCCGGAATGGGATGAAGAAATACAATTATCGCAATGGTGCAAACAAAATTTTGGTTTTACTGTCGGCAGTAAAAAAACACTACCCAGTTTCCGTCATACCTTTAGCCATTATCATTACGACATTACCCCCATTTGCGTGAAAGTAACTGCATCGAATGATCGTATCAGTGAATCTTCCTCACATTTATGGTTTAATATCAATGAACCGCAAAAAATTGGCTTAGCTGCGCCGATTAAGAAATTATTGGAGAGTTTCTCTTCTCGTCGTCCCGCGACTTGCTCGCGGGACCCAGAAAGCGTCGAGAAACATGGATCCCGCGGACAAGCTGCGGGACGACGAAGTAAGGAATAAAACCATGCCATGGCATAACGTAGCACACACATCTGAACTCGCTCATCACGGCGACCGCAAAACCGTGTTTGTCGATGAAGTGAAAATATTATTGATTAATCTCAATGGAAAAATTTACGCTATTGAAGATCTGTGCACCCACGATGGTGGTGATTTAGCGGGTGGCGAAATTGAAGGCGACGAGATTATTTGCCCTCGCCATGGTGCGCGTTTTTGCATTACTAATGGTGAAGTGCGTACTCCACCTGCATATGAAGATATCCAATCATTTCCTACGAAAATTGAGAATAATGTTGTGTGGATAGAAACACTGTAGGACCCTCTCCTCAATCCATCCATTCACGCAGCACATTCAACGCTTCAGATAAATTGGTTACGCCAACCGCATTGACATCCGTTAATTTTTCTTTGGGTAAATTGGCTTTCGGAACGATCGCACGTTTGAATCCATGCTTCATTGCTTCGCGTAAACGTTCTTGTCCGCTTTGAACGGGACGTACCTCGCCGGCTAAACCTATTTCGCCAAAGACAACTAAATCCAATGGTAAGGGTTTGTTACGCAAGCTGGAATATACCGCAAATAATAGCGCTAAATCAGCAGCGGTTTCCGTTAAGCGCACGCCACCAACCACATTGATAAACACATCTTGATTGTAGGTGATGACTTGTCCGTGACGATGTAATACCGCTAGTAAAATTGCTAATCGATTTTGATCCAAACCGGCAGTTACTCGGCGTGGATTGGGTGCATGCGTGTCATCGACTAATGCTTGCACTTCGACCAATAGAGGTCGGCTGCCCTCCCATGTAACCATGACAACACTGCCAGCAACCGGTTGATCGTAGCGCGATAAAAATAAAGCGGAGGGATTGTTGACTAAGCGTAAGCCTTTTTCCGTCATGGCAAACACACCCAGTTCGTTCACTGCGCCGAAGCGATTTTTAATCGCACGAATCACGCGAAAACGACTATCTTTTTCGCCTTCGAAATATAACACTGCATCCACCATATGTTCCAACACCCGCGGGCCGGCTAAGTTCCCTTCTTTAGTGACATGGCCGACTAAAAAAATCGCCGTTTGTGATTGTTTAGCAAAGCGTACTAACTGCGCGGCGCTTTCTCGCACTTGTCCAACACCCCCAGGCGCGGATTGCAACATTTCCGTATAGATTGTTTGAATGGAGTCGATCACCATCACTTGTGGTTTTTCTTTTTGTGCGGTTAAAAGAATTTGTTCGACTTGCGTTTCTGCCAATAAATGTAAATGTTGATCAGGTAAGCCTAAACGTTTTGCGCGCATAGTCACTTGTTGCAACGATTCTTCACCTGTGACATATAACGCACGTGTGGTTTGGCTCATTTGCGTTAACGTCTGTAATAAGAGTGTGGATTTACCAATTCCAGGGTCACCACCCAACAACACGACCGAACCTGGCACCAAGCCACCACCTAATACGCGATCCAATTCAGACAGCGCCGTCGGCATCCGTTCCTGCTCAGCCAACTCGACTTCAGAAATCAACGTCACTTTCCCCGTCACCGCCGCGGCATATCCGGTTAATTGTTGATTGCGCATTGAAAAATTCGAACTGATAGCTCTTTCTTCTTGCAACGTATTCCAACTCTCACATTCAGCACATTGCCCGCCCCATTTGGGAAATCCAGCACCACAAGCTTGGCAACGATATTGTGTTTTAACTTTCACGGTTTGGGATCCTTCTAAAAAATAATTTTATGTGACTACTTTCTTTGTTTCATCAAGCAACTCTTGAATTTCACTAAAAAGAAACTCTTTAAAACTCTCATTTTTAAACGTACGCTCTTGCACATCCATAGGAATAAAGCGTGATATTTCATTAAAAAATGCTGCGCCCATAATAATTTCTCTTAATTGTGTCATCATTTGGTTTAGCTTTACGATGTAATTTTCAATATGGTAATCTTTAATTTTAGCCTGAATATAATCTGAATTAATTTTTGCCCCGCGTTGTTTTAGCCAGCGCAGATCCCAAATATCTCTATGTCTCACATACCTCTGACAATTCACTAATGCAATGAGCTTATCCGCCATTATCTCATCCAACGTCTCCGTCATAATTAACATATCTCTATACCCATCGGGAATGAAATCATAATTAGTGAGAATAGCTCGGGGCACTCTTGAGTAGGCAGGAATATTGCCTACTTCAATTTTAATTTTTTGGTGTGGTAAATCTTTTCGTGCTGGCGCCGTTACTATACTCACTTGCCATTTATCAATTTTAATATCACGATATGTTGGCTCATCCATCATATCTTTAGGTTCTTTCACGGTAACGGCCAAACCATATCTATTACCAATATTAGTTTCAATACAATGTTTCATATCCATTAACATGGTGGTTGAAAAATCATTACCCCCCACAAAATCTAAATCTTCACTAAATCGTTGCGCGCCATAACATAAACGCAATGCTGTTCCGCCTTGAAATGTTAATTGTTTTAGTAAACCTTCCTTGTCTAAGGCAAAAAGAATATCGTAATGTAATAATTCTTTTTCTATCACTGGTCGCATATGGTGTTGCCCTTCAACTCGTAAAGCGCGTTCAACTAATGCTGAAAAATTTTCTGGACTATTCGTCATAAAGTTCATCCTCGTTCACCAGCTGTATATTGCGTCCTACTCGCTTTAAATCGCGCCAGGCAGTTTGTTTCTTTGCAATTCTCAAAGGACGACCTTCCATTAATATTGTATTTTCCAGAATATCCTCTACTGTACGCTTAGTATGTGTAAACTCAATGGTTCCATAAAGGGTTTTATATACGCCTTTCCTACCTGTGGTCATGACCGTCAGTCGATCCATTGGAATTTGAGAAATGACTCCGTATTCCGAGAGCATTGATTCCAGGCTAATATAATTGTAGTGTCCTCGACGTAGCAATTTGGCAATACGCTCAACTGTGAAACTATCAAAACTCGCTGCATGGGGATTAACATAAATTTCTCGACATGCGCGCTGTAAAATTCCGTCTTTAACCAACCGATTGAGCATATAATAATTTTTGACATTATCGATACCGAAGAGCTTCGTGAGATCCGAGGTCAAAAAGACATATCTGCCCTGTTTATCCCAATCGCTCATCGCTTGAATAATTTTCAATAATTTCATTTCAGCTCTTTAAGTGGACACTTATACACAAAAATTATAGTATAAGTGTCCACTTAATTCAAATATACCGGTTTTTTGCTGTCAGTTTTTTGTACTTATAGTAAAATTGGTATCAACACAGACTAAAGAGGAAATACTATGAAAAAGAAACCCCTAACCAATAAATCAGGCGAAGTTCGAACGCTAACCCGTAAAGATCTTCGCGAAATGCGTGCAGCTAAAGATGTATTACCTGTTGAATTACTTACTGTTTTTGACGCATATGGCCATCGTGCATTGGTGAGCACATTATCTGATGAGTGGAATTCGGCTGATGATGACAAGGCTTATCGCGATTTATAAGCATGAATGGAGCACTAACGCTCCATTCAACTACATGATTATATTACTATGATAAAAAATATTTACTGATTCAAACTTAATCCACATCTATCTATCATGAACTCACAATATGCCATTGACCCGCGCCATCGCGGCAAGCGGTGCCATAAACCGTATTGCTTTGGCCTGCACCGTTCGTCGATGCAGTCGTGAAGTCACGGCATGGATCACCCGTTGGGCTATTGAAGGTACGAGTTGGAGTTACGGAGAAAGCGACTTTGCTTGAAGGATTAGTCCAAGATGTGCCTTGACCAGTACGGTTGGTTTCAAGTGCCTGATTCAGCTTAGCCCGATCCACGCTATCCATGGAGCTGCCGGTTGAACCACTTAATGTCCCACTCGCCATCGTTCCTGCTGGCATTGTATTCGCCTTTGGAGTCGTTGTGGGAGGCGCTGTGCTTGAACTAGATTGACTATTAAACATACTATAGCATCCGGCAACCGTCATACTTGCCAAGATGGTTAATAACAAAGTATACAGTGATTTCATTTTCAAATTCCCCATTTTATCTCTCGAACTAGGAGCAGTGAACTCCCTTCCTATTTAATAATATTAGCCGCTTTTAAAAAAAGCGTCATCTTGTAACGCAAAATATTTATAATGTTCACCACTTTCCAGTGCCGACACAATCGCACTTGCTCCTGGTAACGTAGTAGTGTAACAGATGTGGTGTTGCAATGCCGCACGACGAACTGGATAAGAATCAGCCACTGCCTGCCGTGTATCGACGGTATTGATTATTAATGACACAGCTTGATTTTTGATTAAATCGACTATGTGCGGCCGTCCTTCGTGAACTTTGCTCACTTCCTCACAGTCTATGCTCGCTGCACGGATAGCTTGAGCCGTACCGTGAGTGGCTACTAAAGTAAAACTCATCACAGCCAGACGTTTGGCTAAGATCACTGCTTCAGCTTTATCTTCATCCCTCACGCTAATAAATATTTGTCCACTTCGCGGTAATGCCTGTCCGCTTGCCCACATCGCTTTACCGAAAGCCTGTCCAAAGGTTGCCGCTCGCCCCATTACTTCACCTGTTGATTTCATTTCTGGCCCAAGTATGGGATCCACATCGGGAAATTTAATAAAAGGAAATACGGGAAATTTTATGGAGTATCCATTTGTGTTTAATTGCGAAGGTAAGACGAATTCGGATAATGGATGTTGCAACATAAGTAACGTCGCGATTTTAATGACCGGCACACCCGTGGTTTTAGCAACAAACGGCACAGTACGGGATGCACGTGGATTTACTTCTAATATATAAATCGTCTCTTGTTGAATGGCAAACTGCACATTCATCAAGCCAATAACCTTCAATGCTTGTGCTAACATTTTTGTTTGTTTAACTAATTCGTGTTGGATTTCATGTGATAAATTAAATGGCGGTAAGCTACACGCTGAATCACCAGAATGCACACCGGCTTGTTCTATGTGTTGCATAATACCCGCAATAACAACTTGATTACCATCGCAGAGGGCGTCGACATCCACTTCAATCGCATTTTCTAAAAACTGATCGATGAGTACAGGACTTTTTGCTGATGCACTTAAGGCATTTACTAAGTAATCTGCTAATTCTTCCGAGGTATACACTACTTTCATCGCATGACCGCCAATAACATAGGATGGTCGAACTAATAAAGGATAAGTTAAATTGGTTGCTGCTTGTAAACCTTCTGCCAATGTTCGCACGGCTGCGCATGCAGGTTGACGCAAACCTAATTGTGTAATCAATGCAGAAAAACGTTCGCGATCTTCCGCGATATCAATCGATTCCGTAGATGTGCCTAAAATAGTAAAACCCGCCGCTTCTATTGCATGGGCTAATTTAAGCGGGGTTTGGCCACCTAATTGCACAATGACACCAAATGGTTTTTCACACTCTAAAATAGCTAACACATATTCTTCCGCTAATGGCTCGAAATACAAACGATCGGCTGTATCGTAATCAGTAGATACCGTTTCTGGATTGCAATTAATCATTATCGTTTGATAGCCCGCTTCGCGTAACGCTAATGTTGCATGAACACAACAATAATCAAACTCAATACCTTGACCAATGCGATTGGGACCACTGCCAAGAATTACCACTTTTTTGCGATCATTCGGTAAAGCTTCACATTGTTGTTGATAAGTAGAGTATAAATAAGCGGTATGGGTACTGAATTCAGCGGCACAACTGTCTACGCGTTTGAAAGTGGGTTTGACCCCATATTGTTTTCGTTGCTGTCGGACTGTGTGCTCATTGCTATTGATCAAATCAGCAATACGATAATCAGAAAATCCTTGCTGTTTTAGCTGAATAAAATCTTCTGTCATTAATTGCGATAAGGTAACGTGTTGTAACGCTTGCTCGGTTGCAATCAAATCAGCAATTTGTGCTAAAAACCACGGATCAATCGCTGTTAATTGATGCACATCTTCTACGGTAAATTGATGACGAAAGGCATCAGCAATATAAAATAATCGTTCTGCTCCGGGGTTATGCAATGCGGCGCGCAGCACGTTATGTGGATCTTCTGTGCCAGGTGTTATTTTGGGTGTTAACCCATGCGCGCCAGTTTCTAAACTGGCGATGGCTTTTTGTAAACTCTGTTGGAAATTTTGACCTAACGCCATCACCTCACCGACCGATTTCATTTGTGTCGTCAGTGTTGCATCTGCCTGCGGAAATTTTTCAAAATGAAAACGAGGGATTTTAGTAACGACATAGTCGATAGTCGGCTCAAACGAAACCGGAATCACCCCAGCTGTCATATCATTGCGAATTTCATCTAAGGTATAACCCACCGCTAATTTAGCCGCTACTTTGGCAATAGGAAAACCTGTCGCTTTGGAAGCTAATGCAGATGAACGTGAAACCCGCGGATTCATTTCAATCACTAACATTCGACCCGTTTGTGGATGGAGGGCGAATTGCACATTGGCACCGCCAGTTTCCACACCAATTTCACGCACAATAGCAATGGCAGCATTACGCATGTGTTGATATTCTTTGTCGGTGAGGGTTTGCGCTGGCGCAACAGTAATCGAATCGCCGGTGTGAATACCCACCGGATCGACATTTTCAATGGAACACACAATAATACAATTGTCTTGTGTATCGCGTACGACTTCTAATTCAAACTCTTTCCAACCTAAAATTGATTCTTCAATTAATAACTCATGATTAGCCGAAGATTCTAACCCTCGTTCACAAATAGTGATGAATTCATCGAGATTATAAGTAATGCCACCACCAGTTCCGCCCAAGGTATAGGATGGACGAATCACTACCGGAAATCCCATTTCAGTTTGAGCCGCTAATGCTTCTGCCATCGTGTAGGCCGTTTTTGATCGTGCAACCTCCAAACCAATATTATGCATGGCTTGACGAAATAAATGTCGATCTTCCGCTTTTTCAATCGCGGCTTTAGAGGCGCCGATTAATTCAATGTGATGCTTTGCCAACACCCCGTGCTCAGCTAAAGCTAATGCACAATTTAATGCGGTTTGTCCACCCATAGTCGGTAATAATGCATCGGGTTTTTCTTTGGCAATAATGTCTGCCACGACTTGCCACGTGATGGGTTCAATATAAGTCGCATCGGCTAACTCTGGATCGGTCATGATAGTCGCTGGATTAGAGTTAACTAAAATTACACGATAACCTTCTTCTTTTAAGGCTTTGCAAGCTTGCACGCCGGAGTAATCAAATTCGCAGGCTTGACCGATGATAATCGGCCCTGCACCTAAAATAAGAATGGAATGAATATCTTGACGTTTAGGCATTCGCTTCACTCCTTGTTTTAGAGTTGGAGGAATGCGATGACACTAAGGTGAGAAATTCTGCAAAAATAATTTCTGCATCATTAGGGCCGGGATTCGCTTCGGGATGGCCTTGGAAACTCAGTATAGGCTTATTAACATGTTTGAAACCTTGAATGGTATTATCAAACAGCGAGCGATATGTAATGCGTAATTTTGGCGGTAAGGTTGTTTCATCCACGGCAAAATTATGATTTTGACTAGTGATGTGAACTTTTCCGGTCGTTAAGTTTAATACTGGATGATTCGCACCGTGATGACCAAATTTCATTTTTTCGGTTTTAGCACCGCAGGCTAAAGCTAATAATTGATGGCCTAAACAAATACCTAGGATAGGAATATCAGAATGTATCATCTGCTGTACATTGGCAATAATATCATGGCATACCGCAGGATCGCCCGGACCATTGGACAGCACAACACCATCAGGATGCAGTGCTAACAAATCATTAATCGATGTTGTTGCCGGAACCACGGTGACACGACAGCCGTAATTCACTAACATGCGTAAAATAGATAGCTTCACACCAAAATCATACACCACAATGTGCGGGGTTTTTGGGTTAGCTGTTTGTGTGTTCGCTGTTCCCAATTTCAAACAACCCTCGGACCAGGTATAGATTTCTTGTGTTGATACTAATCGTGTTAAATCCTGTCCGTTTTTCTCTGCTGCTGCACGTGCGAATGCAATCGCCTGCTCAGGCTCAGCATCAATTGACATAATACATCCCGCTAAAGTTCCTTTGCTTCGCAACAAATGGGTTAGTTGTCGCGTATCGATACCGGCAATACCAATCATCTTGTTGTGTTGTAACCACTCTGTCAGCGCTTGCGTTGCACGCCAATTACTCGCTGCGGTAGGCATTTCACGCAAGATACAACCCTTGGCCCAGACGGTGTGGGATTCTCTATCTTGTAGATTGACTCCTACATTGCCGATATGAGGGTAAGTAAAAGTAATAAGCTGTTCAGCATAAGACGGATCCGTCAAAATTTCCTGATAACCCGACATAGCGGTATTAAACACAACCTCGCCTGTCGCAATCCCGACATGACCAATCGCCTGCCCCCAAAAGAGGGAGCCGTCCGCCAAGGCTAGCAAGGCTACAGGTGTTTTTGCAGGGAAAATACTAATCTTTATAACTCCGTGAAAGATATTCAATTAAGATGGCGTCATTATACCTATTGAGGGGGATTTTTGCACATTAAAACTCTCGTCGTCCCGCGATTTATTCGCGGGATCCAGGGTATATCGATGCGTTCTGGATACCGCGTCCCACGGCTTGTCCGCGGGACATGGTACGACGTGGTTTTAAGCAGAGTACAATTTGTTCGAAATTGGCGGTTGTGGTAAAATGAACACTTATCAAAACTGGAAATACCCTATGCTGCATTACCCAAACATCAATCCCATCGCCCTCCAAATAGGCTTTTTCAAAATTCATTGGTATGGTTTGATGTATTTAATCGGAATTATTGGCGGTTGGGCCTTATTACGTTTGCGCGGCAAAAAGCGGCCTGAGCTTGGTTGGAATGGTGAGCAGATTGGCGATTTAGTGTTTTATGCTACCTTAGGCGTCGTGCTGGGTGGGCGCGTCGGTTATATGCTGTTTTATGATTTTTCAACATGGCTGGCTCATCCGCTGTCTTTATTCAAAATCTGGGAAGGTGGCATGTCATTTCATGGTGGCTTGCTAGGTGTGCTGCTCAGTATGTGGATTTTTGCACGCAAAACCGGCAAAAACTTTATGGACATCATGGATTTTATCGCACCGGTCGTTCCTATTGGTTTAGCGGCTGGACGATTAGGCAATTTTATTAATGGTGAATTGTGGGGTCGCGTAACCGATGTTCCTTGGGCTATGGTATTTCCCAACGGCGGTGATTTGCCACGGCATCCATCGCAACTGTATGAATTTTTGCTCGAAGGCGTGGTGTTATTTATTTTGCTCTGGTGGTTCTCCAGTAAACCGCGCCCGCGTTGCGCCATCTCCGGCGTATTTGCTTTAGGTTATGGCATCGCCCGCTTCACCTGCGAATTCTTCCGCCAACCCGATATCCAAAAAGGTTTCATCGCGTTTGATTGGCTAACCATGGGACAGTTGCTATGTATTCCCATGATTCTTGTTGGTATTGGTTTGTTATATGTCGCTTATAGGGCTAATACATCCAGTATCGCTTGGATAAAGCGCTAGCGGATTATGGTTGAAAACCACGATCAATATTTCGACTTAACCATTTTTCGAACTCTTGATTCCTAACTGTTATAGGTTTAACGTCGTCTTTCTTAAGTGACGTCGGTAATTGTATTCCCTCTTGTTCAGCTATCTCAATAAATTTTTTTCTAGTTTCCATCGTTGTAAAACTAAATGTAGTCATTAATGGCATAACTTTAGATGTTATTTCAGTGGATGATAGATCTGAATATTTATCTTGTATTTGCTGCAAACTTTTAAATACGCTCTCTTGCAAAGCTGAAGTTGCTTGATTATTAGATGATGCCATAACTCCAGAAGCTGGAGTAAATTTAGTTGGCCCTTGATTCGACTTTCCTAATGCTCCATCTAAATCAAGTGTTCTCGTTTTTTCATCGTCAGTAGAACCTTTTTTCGAAGTTTGATCTTTAAATAAGGATTGCTGACGTAAATGTGGAAATAACTCCTTAGTTTCTTGCAGTGATTGGGCTTGCTGCCTTTTAGCTTCTTCATGTGCACTACGTTTTATTTCAAAAGCAGCTTGTTCTTCCGCAGATAACTCTCCTAAATTCTGTTCAGGAATTATTTCAAGTATTTCGTTCAATTCTTCCTCTGAAAAAATAGTTCCTAAATAATCCAAAATTTCCATATATTGCTGATAATTCAAAACCGGATTTTTTAATAATTGGGATAAGGTATTAACTTGTTCTACATCAGTCAAACTTCTGTACGGTTCACCCAACATCAACGGATGTTGAAAATATAATCGATATTCACCACCATCCAATTCTTTTAATGTCATTGTTAATTCTTTGTATTTTGTTACTTTTGTCATTGAAGTTCCCTTATATCTCTTTATAAGGATAATTATAGTATATAAATCATTAAAAAATATTTCTCCGATGAGACATTATTAGCAGTATTTTTATTGACATAAGGCACACATTGTACTATCATCATACCTATGGAAATGAATATTCACGACTTTGAACCCGCAAAAAATGCATGGCTGATAGAAAATCGGGGGATCAGTTTTGAGCAAATTTTAGCGGTATTAGAGAGTAAAGGTCCCATTGATGTGATTGACCACCCTAATACGGTCAAATATCCCCACCAAAAAATGTATGTAATAGAATTAAATGATTATATTTATTTAGTTCCATTTGTTGAACAGAAAGGACGGATTTTTTTGAAAACCGCCTTCCCCAATCGCAAAGCAACAAAACAATATAATCATTCATCCAAAGGAGATATTTATCATGAGTAAACATAAAACGCCCATTTTTAATTTAGATCCAGAAGAGCAGGAGTTATCTGATTCTTTTGATCGTGGCGAATGGCAAAGTGTGCCCAACTTAAAGGAAGAAAAAGCCAAAGCTCGTAAAGCGGCTGCACATTATTTTCGTAAAATAGCACGGATCAATATTCGGATATCTGAAATTGATCTTGAACATATCAAGCAAAAAGCAGCTTATGAAGGATTACCTTATCAAACATTGATAGCCAGTATTTTGCATAAATATGCAGCAGGACATCGATAAGGACTAAGATTCTATTTTTACATAATAACTACTGGGTCCTTTGCCTTGGCGCATTAAGATATTTTCTTTG
>CAZULF010000025.1:0-23567 GCA_964621215.1 uncultured Legionellales bacterium
ATAAACCACCAATACCAACCGTGGTATTGATCAATAAACGCCAAAAACTTTCAAACGCATCATTAGGAGCGCCTTGTAATACGTTGTTGACGGTCGTTGGGATTTCATCCAAGTTCATAAAAAAGTTATTGACACCAGTGCGTACGGGTGATGGTGTAACAGCTTTATAACCTTGCGCAACGGGTTTTAATAAATAGCGATCAAATTGCTCGTTGAAAGCGAAGGTAGCCCGGTTAACGGTTTGCAAAGGGTCATTCGGGTCATACGGATGATGTGTAGTCGCGCAAGCAGTGATGCTTAACAGCCCCATCATGCCTAAAACGGCAGTAATAGGCTTTAGAAATAATGTTTCTACGAATTTCTTCACCACGCAACATCCTTTTAAACGTATAATGTGATAGCATGAGCAGCTTTAATAATTCTATTAAATCAGGGGCATGTACGCACGTCAAGCAGTCTTTTATAAATGTGGATAATGCGATTATGTATTTAACAAAATTTGCTCGTGTTAGTTGGTATGGTTGGATTGTGTGGCTGGTAGCTTCACTATTTTATGGTATTGAATTTTTGCAACGGGTTTCACCCACTGTGATGGCCGATGCATTAATGCAATCCTTTAGCATGAATATCAGTACCTTCAGTTTTATCTCTTCATTGTATTTTTATGCCTATGCTTTAGCCCAAATTCCAGTGGGACTATTATTAGATAGATACGGAGCCAGATGGTTATTAGCGTTATCCTGCGCGGTTATTTCGTTAGGTAGTTTAATTTTTGCTATTGCGCATGTGGTCATCCTCTTATGTATCGGGCGAATTTTAATTGGTTTTGGTTCTGCTTTTGCCTTTATTGGGGTTTTAAAGTTAGCCTCGAGTTGGTTTCCAGAACATCGTTATCCATTGATGGTGGGATTAACGAATAGTCTTGGTGTGGCTGGTGCGATTTTTGGTACGGCGCCACTCGCTAGATTAGTTGAAACGACGGGTTGGCAGAATAGTATGGTGATTTTGTCAGTGGTCGGTTTTGTTATCAGTTTACTCATTTGGTTGACGGTGTTGGATCGCCCGGTATGTTTATTACATCCGCATCAACGTAAGTTGCGAGCCTTGCCTAACCACAGGGTTTTTACCGTATTAAAAGAAATTTGTTCGCATGCACAAAGTTGGATTACAGCTATATACGCTGGTTTAATGGTGTTACCTATTATTGCCTTTGGCGAGTTATTTGCTGTGCCTTTTTTAACAAGACAATATCATTTTACACAGGTAATGGCCGCAGCCGTGAATTCAGCTATTTTTATTGGCATCGGTGTGGGTGGCCCAGTCAATGGTTGGGTAGCAGGACATTTCAAACAACCTAAAGAAGTAATGTTATTGGGTAATATCGGTGCGTTATTCAGCTTAACTTCGGTGGTTTATTGGCATTTCTCAAATAATCCCTACGTGATTGCTACATTATTATTTATTTTTGGATTTTGCACCAGCAGTATGCTGCTAGCTTTTGGATTGAATAAAAGGCATTTTCCACGTGATTATAGCGGTACGGTTGCCGCCTTCACCAACATGATGATTGTGGTGTTGGGCGCAATTGCGCAAGATGTTTTAGGCTTATTATTTGAAGCTGCCAAATCCGGTGTTGCCACGGCAAATGACGCCTTAGCTACGTATCATTACGCGTTTGTGGTATTTCCCATCGTCTCTATTATCTGTTTGGTTTTATGGTGTTTTATTTGGAAACCAGAAAAAAAACACACGTAGCCTGGATGCAGCGAAGCAGAATCCGGGTTTCTTTATTCGGAGATCCCGGATTCCGCTTCGCTGCATCCAGGCTACAAAGGCTATTAATTATAATAACGGTATAGGCTTTTCTCCCAAAATAAGGCACAATAAGTTTTACTCTTAAGTTTATCTCTTTATTACTTATTTTTGGGGGCTTTTTACATGAAATTACGCGTATTAGTGCCAGTTATTGCTGGCTTAATAGGATCTCAAGCTGTGCTAGCCGCGACTCCAGCAGCGGCAGCTTCAACGACACCTGCTGCGGTTGCAGCACCTGCGGCAAAATCAAGCATGCCTGCGCCAACAACACTACAAGCTCAAATTAGCTACACTATTGGTGTTGATATGGGGCAAAATTTGAAAAGCCAGTCCATTACGGTAGATCCAGATATGCTGGCTCAAGGTATTAAGGACAGCACGGCTGGTGCTCCTTTATTAATGACCAAGGCACAAATGGATAGTGCATTAAAACAATTCCAACAACAATTAGTGTCGCAACAACAGCAGCAAATGAAGCAATTAGCGGTACAAAATGCGAAAGATGGCGCTGCATTTTTGGCAAAAAATAAAGCAGAAAAAGGCATCGTGACATTAGCTAATGGCCTACAGTATAAAGTTTTGCAGCCTGGCTCTGGTACATCACCCACTGCCAACGATACTGTGACAGTGGACTATGAAGGTGCATTTGTTAATGGCGATGTATTTTCTAGTACCTATAAACAAGGTCAACCTGTATCGTTCCAAGTAACACAAGTCATTCAAGGATGGCAGCAAGCCTTGAAAATGATGAAACCAGGCGCAGAATGGATGTTGTATATCCCTTCTGATCTGGCCTATGGCGCTCAGGGTGTGGGTGATTCAATCGGACCTAATTCCACCTTGGTTTTCAAGATTCATTTGATATCCGTTCAGCCACAACAGCCAGCGGCTCAAGCGGCTGATAACAAAACATCCGCTACCGGAAGTAATGTTGCCAGTGGTTCTGCTGCAGCTACAACACCGGCAAAATAAAATGTAAGGGCACCTTATTAGGGGTGCCCTTCTTGTTTGCCCTTTGATTCATTCAGGAGATCGATGGTTTCTAGCTCTGCATCACTACAACATTTTATAAAAATATATCTAAACCAGCGCCTTATTGCGGTGCTTTTACTTGGCTTCGCTTCTGGTTTACCTATCGCATTAACGACAACGGCACTACAAGCGTGGTATACCATTTCTGATGTACGTATTGAAGTTATCGGCTTTTTAGGATTGTTAGGCCAGCCCTATGTTTATAAATTTATTTGGGCCCCTGTGCTAGATCGGTTTGTCATCCCCATCTTGGGCCGGCGTCGCGGCTGGATTTTATGTATGCAAATTGCTATTGTCGGCGTCATTTTTTTTATGTCGCTACAAAATCCGCGTTATAGTCCCTGGTTATTAGCCTCAACCGGTTTACTACTCGCCTTGTTTTCCGCAACTCAAGACATTGGCATTAATGCTTATTCAACGGAGGTATTACATCCCGAAGAACGTGGCCTAGGTGCTGCGTTTAGTATCAGTGGGTATCGTATCGCCATGCTAGTTTCCGGTTCTATTAGCTTAATTATGGCTGATCGTATTGGTTGGCAATTCACCTATCAATGTATGGCTATTATCATGTTAATTGGGGTTGTTGGTACGCTATTTGCACCAGAACCTAAAGCACCTGCACATCATCCCAATAGTTTATTACATGCTATTAGTGAACCGCTGAAAGAATTTTTTTCACGCGATGCCGCTGTAGCTTTACTACTTTTGGTGATTTTATATAAATTGGGAGATGCGTTAGCCGTCACGTTGAGTACCACATTTTTAATACGTGGTTTAGGTTTTTCACAAACCGACGTCGGTGTCGTTATGAAAGGCGTGGGTTTATTGGCCTCATTATTAGGCGTTTTTATTGGCGGTAGCTTGATGATGCGCATAGGGCTTTATGCATCATTATTATGGTTTGGTTTTTTACAAGCGGTATCCAATTTAACCTTTATGGCATTAGCCGTGGTAGGTAAAAATAAATTGTTTATGATCGGGGCTGTTTTTCTCGAGCAAGGATGTAGCGGTTTAGGTACAGCAGCGTTTTTTGCTTTTTTGATGAGCCTATGTGATAAACGCTATACGGCAACACAATTTGCCTTGTTATCCGCCTTGGCGGCTATCGGGCGCGTTTATGTAGGACCTGTCGCAGGTATTATGGTGAGTCATATTGGTTGGGTTCAGTTTTATTGGTGGTCATTTGTAGTAGGATTGCCTGGTTTGGTATTATTATGGTTATTGCGTTCGCAAGTGACACTTGCTGCACAGACGAATGGGGTACAAAATGCGGTATAAAAGCATGAAAATTTTCTTATGCGTAATGAGCTGCGCAGCCGCCATTTTATTGGCTAATCAGAGTTTCGCTAAAACAACGCAGAGTGTTGAAAGCACTCTGATATCATCGACTCAAACGCAACAAACAACATTGCAATCCGCGCAGCAGCAATTACGTATATTACAACAAAAAAATCAATTGACTCAACAACGATTAACACGTCTGCGTGCTCGTCAACAGCAACAGACCACCCTTAAACCGACAGACATTACTAAAGCCATGGTAGATCGGGCTAAGTTAGATGTTGCATTAGCCGAAGCTAATATTGATGGCGCAGGTATTTCATTATCGGAAGCGCAGCAAGCCAATGAAGCCACCATGATAAAAATAGCCACATTGGAAAAGCAATTACAAACAGCGACCTTAGCGGCAGGAAAAACTAATACAACAAAACAAGAAATTTCAGTGTTGCAAAGTGAATTAAATCATCAAAAAGAATTATTTAAATTACAGCAAAAGCAGTTGAATGAGTTAACAACCCTTCAGTTAACGGCTAAACAAACTAAAGATGTTTTACAAAACTATAAATATACTCTAGATCATTTATATCATTTGAATTTACAGCAAGAACAACAGAAAGCTCTGCAAAAAGAAGAGTTGCAGCTAGAGCAACAACAACAATTTTGGTTGACACGTTTATCGGTATTAAGCCAACAAGTTCAGAATTTAGAGAATTTGAATGCAAGCAAAGAAGACAAACAAAAATTAGAATTACAAATTTTACAAGCCCAAGAACAAGGTAACTTGATGCATTTGCGTATAGTGTTATTACACTTAAAAGAGCAAATAGCCAATCTTGAGCAACAACAAACGACATCGGTAGTCTCGCTAAATAACTTAATGACACGTATGGATGCTATTTTATTGGAGTGTGATAATTTAAATGCTTTAGTAAAACGTAAGCTGGATTTTCTGTCAGTGCGGGAAAATTTAGAACAGAAAAGTTTTGAGCAAGGACTTTTATCCAAAGAAGCGTATAAACAAGATGTGTTGATTTTAACTGACTTGATTAATTTATATAAAAATCAAATTAAAGTAATCAATTCTGTTAGACAACAAACAACAAATTATCAGGTAAGTGTACAAAAGCAACTTAACCGTGCTTTAGCTCGTCGCCAAGGTTTGCCGGGTTTTAGTGTGAATGAATGGAAAACGTTTAGTCAACAACTGGTGAAAATGCCAATGCTGGCTACACAGACATTAATAGCACTAAAAGATCAGATTATACTCGCCTATGATAAATTGAGTTTGAAATGGGTTATCGCCATCGCTTTGTTAGAAGTGCTATGGTTAAGTTTATGGTTGGTTTTACGTAAAGGCTTACGCAAATTATTAGTTACGTTAGAGAGAAAACGTAACGATATTGCTGATAACATGTTGTTTATTATTTTCACCTTATTGGAGCGTAATTTTGTCTGGGTATTTATCATCTTAGCATTACTGTTTTTACTGTTTCTGTTTGGTGTAACAACAAAATCGTTTGCACCATTAATGGCCGTGATTTTAGTTTGGTTTATATTCAAAATGGCGATCGATTTAGCACGTATACTGCTGTTAGATACTCCGCCCGATGTATCTGGCCGTGATGTGAAATTATATATAGAATTAAAATATGGCTTGATTCTGGGTGGCGTATTAACGATGTTAACCGTATTGGCACATGAATTGCCAATTGGATACCAAGTTACGGATTTCTTTAACCGCTTATTTATGTTGTTTATGCTTATTATCTCTATTGTATTATTGCGAGGTTGGAAAGTAGTGCCGGCTTTAGTAGAAACCCATGTGGAATTAGCTCGGCCTTATTTAATGCGAGTGATTACGTTATTGAGTTTTCTTGTGCCATTAACGATTTTTTCTACCGCATTGATTGGGTTCTTTGGCTACGTTGATTTTGCTTGGTCAATTTCACGGTATGAAGGCTTATTTTTATTGGTATTATCCGGTTATATTCTTGTGCGAGGATTTTGGAACGATTTAATTGAATGGAGCTCAGAATTTTGTATTCGCCATTTGCATCACGGATGGTTGTGGTCACAAGAATTTTTAAAACCATTAAATAGCCTAGTGCAAGTTATTTTATTTTTAGGTATTTTTGCTGCTTTGTTTCATCTCTATGGTTTATCCTCACAATCGTATATTGTGGCGTTAATTAATAAAATTTTACACTTCAATTTGCTGCAAGTTAAAACTCAAGTGTTAACACCGTTAGCCTTAATTAAATTTATTTTTGCGGGTATTGTTATTTATTGGTTATCGCGCTGGAGTCGCGAGTTAGCTTTTCGGTGGTTGTTCGCAAAATCGCAAGATTTGGGGGTGAGAAATAGTTTAGCGGCATTTACTCAATATACGGTCGTAGTCATGGGCGTTATGATTGCGCTGCAAATTATTGGTATCGATTTAACCGGTATTTCTTATGTCTTTGGTGGTTTAGCATTCGGTGCGGCATTTGGTTTGCGTGATCTTGTGAAGAATTATGCAAGTGGGTTGTTATTATTGATAGAACGGCCAGTGAGAGCGGGTGATTTAGTCTCTATTGGAGATTACGAAGGCGAAGTATCACATATAGGCATGCGATCGATGACGGTGAAAACGTGGGATCATATGGAAGTGGTAGTGCCAAACTCAGAAACGTTTGACAAGCCATTTACTAATTGGACACGCTTAGATAGCATTTTACGAACAGTGATCAACCTTAAATTTTCGCGCACGGATGATCCGATTAAAATTAAAGCATTAATCGAATCAGTTTTAAAAAGCAATGCTTATATTGTGAGTGATCCTGAACCACAAATTTATTTTATGGAAATGGATGATGCCTTAATGGCGTTTGAAGTACGCTATTTTATTAATTTACAACAAGGGAAAACACGTCCTGCTATACGATCAGAAGTATTATTTGCATTATTTGAATTGTTTAAACAACACAATATTAAGCCGCCACATCCACCTCAGGATGTTTATTTTTATCCAGCATCAGAGAGCCCAACATAATGTATGCATTGGAAATTGATAGTGTTACAAAAATTTATAGTAACGGGGTAAAAGCACTTAATGGCATATCCTTTAATGTAACTGAAGGTGATTTTTTTGCATTACTAGGACCCAATGGTGCAGGGAAATCTACTACAATTGGTATTATTACTTCGTTAGTCAATAAAACTGATGGTACAGTACGCGTATTTGGCCATGATATTGATACTGATCTCGCCGCAGCAAAAAGTTGTATAGGTCTAGTGCCGCAAGAATTTAATTTTAATATTTTTGAAACAGTATTACAGATTATAGTGCAGCAAGCTGGGTATTATGGGATTCCAGCAAAAATAGCCAAAGACCGTGCTAGTTTTTATCTCAAAAAAATGGGGTTATGGGAAAAACGTAATACGCCTGCGCGTGCATTGTCTGGTGGGATGAAACGACGACTGATGATTGTTCGGGCCTTGTTACATGAACCGAAATTATTGATTTTAGATGAACCAACAGCTGGAGTGGATATTGAATTAAGACGTAGCCTGTGGGAGTTTATGGTTGAATTAAATCAACAAGGCGTTACTATTATTTTAACGACACATTATCTTGAAGAGGCGGAAAGATTATGTCGCAATATTGCGATTATCGATCAAGGGAACATCATTGAAAATACAACGAAAAAAGAATTATTGCAGCAGTTAAATACAGAAACTTTTATTTTATATTTGCAAGAGCCGCTACTAACATCACCCAATCTCCCTGGTTTCTCTTGTCAACTCATTGATGAGACCACATTGGCGGTAGATATTTGCAGTTCACAACAAATTAACGAGTTATTTAATTTATTATCGCATCATCATATTGTCGTAACGAGTATGCGTAATAAAGCTAACCGCTTGGAAGAATTATTCCTGAAACTAACTACCAAGGTGCCTGAATGAATAAAGTTAGCCTGATTGGGTTTTCTACCATTATTAAGAGAGAAATCAGTCGTTTTATGCGAATATGGTCGCAAACTTTATTACCTTCAGCTGTCACGATGACGTTGTATTTTGTGATTTTTGGCCATGTATTAGGTAATCGTGTAGGGCAGATGGATGGTGTAGATTACATGCAATATATTATGCCAGGATTGATCATGATGGCGATCATTACCAATGCCTATGGCAATGTATCTAGTTCATTTTTTAGTTTGAAATTTCAACATAGTATCGATGAGTTAACTATCTCCCCATTACCGCATTATGTCATTTTACTAGGTTTTGTATTGGGCGGAGTTATTCGTGGAGTATTAGTGGGATTAATCGTTACGGGTATCGCACTATTTTTTACAAACATTCAGATCACACATTATTGGTTAATGTTGATGGTCGTATTACTCTCCGCCACATTATTTTCTTTGGCTGGATTTTTAAATGCATTATTTGCGAAAAAATTTGATGATATTTCCATTGTTCCTACATTCGTGCTAACCCCATTGACCTATTTAGGAGGAGTTTTTTATTCCGTTGATTTACTACCTACGATATGGAATAAGATATCGTTGTTAAATCCCATTTTATATATGGTTAGCTCATTTCGTTACAGTTTATTAGGCGTTTCAGATATCAATATCACAGCGGCTTGCCTATTTATTGTGGCATGTGTTGTGATTTTATTTGCGCTGAATCTAAAGTTATTGGCAACTGGATTTGGGATTCGAACCTAGCTCTTTACCGGACAAAGAACTTGTTTCGAAAAAGAAAGCGTCGTCCCGCGATTTATTCGCGGGATCCAAGTCGTGTCGACGCGTTCTGGATCCCGCGGACAAGCCGCGGGACGACGCTTTCATTATTACTCCCGATCAATAGTTAGAAACACATCCACACCATTTGCATCATTCGAATGAGAGCTTTGTAAACTGAAATATTTTGTCATCTTATAAACAATTCTTATGGTGTTAATGGGTTGAATTAAGCCAAGACTATAACTAATATAAAGTCGTGGCGATAATGCCTTACCTAGTAATAACGAAGTATTTTCTACCACAGAATTTGTTTCCTTGTTATATTCTTCCTCTTTGCCTAAGGTGAGTTGATCTAATCCCAATAAGTTAGTGAACTGGTTTTGAATTTGGCTGGAAACACCTGTGCCCAAATTGAGTAGCGAGATTGCTTGAAAGATGCTGGCACTATCTTGTTGCGTTGCTTGACTGGCAGGACGGCCTAGAATCAAATAAGACAGGATGTCTGACTGACTTAATCCAGCAGGCTCAGAGAATAATTTTGAATTAGGAGCATTCAACGTCCCGGTTACTCTTACCCCAACGATTTGCTCATTGCTAACATAAGCTGCGGATGTGATCGTGGGTGATTCAGCGCCCTTCATGGTGATGACTTGTAATTGTTTGATGGCTTCAATATTCAGGCCAGGATTGGTAACAGGGCCACCGGTGTAGATCAATTTGCTAGGACGTATTGTAAGATTCTGACCATAAGCTTTGTATTTTCCTTGATTGATATTTAATACGCCAGCCGCAGTGGTTGAGCCGCCAGGTTTATCTTCCACGGTCACTGCGCCGATAATGTTGCCGCTTAATCCTGAATAATTTACGCTGACTTTATCACCTAAAATGAATTGAATATGGCTATAAAAATTAATATTTTTTTGTGTCTCATCTTGCTGACCGGGTGTGACAAACACAACGTCGCGGGGCAGTGTAATGGCAGAGGATAAATCTAAAGGTGTAATAGTTGCGAAAGGAATAGCAATTTTACCTGTTAAATTGACTTCAGAGACATTCCATTTACAAACCAAATCAGGATTAGCGAGTACTACTGCATCGGCATTATTGACGACAGTTAAGTTGTTACCTTGTATTTTAAGTGTCGTTGGCAAACCTGATTCTGCGAGGTTAGTATTTCCATTAACCTTTAATTGGCCTTTCCCAAATTGTGCTTTGGCATCGTAGTGAATAATGCTTTGATTGCCCTGTATACGCGCTTCAACTTGTGTGACTTTTAAGCCTAAACGAGGAATATCAACATTGCCGTGACTTAGAGTTGCAACACCTTCAACTTTAGGTGTCTCGGTGGTGCCAGCAATGTGAAAATTAGCTTCAATATTGCCTTTAATATTTTGCGCTTGCGGCCAAAACGCACTTAAAAAGGCTAGCTCTTGGCTAGTGAATTGCAATACACCATTTAAGCGTTTTTCTGCTTTAGGATTCGTTTGAGATAGTGCTAATTTAGCCTGTTGTATACAAGTACTACCAAATGCAGCAGTTAAGCAAAATGGCTCAAAAGCAATACTGTCCCTGGATAAACTTACTGTGGCGGGTTTAAGCAGTGTAATATTGCCTATATTATTCAGTGTTAACACAAATTGCTTTAACTGTCCGTTCCAAGCATTAGCACTAAACAAACCAGACAAACCGAGTTGTAATTGAGCTTGTTGATTTTTTACCGTTAGGCGTAATTGATTTTTTTGCTCTTGATTAGAAAATTGCACGGCTAATTGTTGAATTTTTTTATTATCAAAATTTAATTCCGAGCCTGTCATTTCGAATTGAGTGAGATCTTGTGTATTACCGTAACCATCTAGATGAGTTTCTAAGTTACCCAGCGTTAAGGTATTCCAATGAAATTTATTAGCGGTCATAGAGGCTTGTAAATGCGGGTTAGTTATGCTGCCCATAATTTTACCCTGACTTTGAATTTTTCCTGTTGCTTCTGTCAATATAATACTGGCATCGGGAATAACAAATTGCCAATCTATATCCGCTTGTTGCTGATTAATCGTCCCATTAATCTGTAAATTAGCATTACCAAATTGCAATACGAGTTTATCGAACTGATAAGCTTCATCGCTGAGTGTCACACCTCCCTTGCCTTGTACGTTTTGTCCTTGCATATTGCCGTGTAATTGATTTAGTTGAAATTGGTAATATGAATGCAGTGGAGTGATTAAACCGTTACTGTGTCCACTCAAAGAAAGCTGTCCGTTGGGTACGGACCATATGTCGGACGGTTCTAATTTTTCTGCTTGAATAGACGCATCCCACTTCACATCAGGTAGCCAAGCCACATCACCGGCAATTTTTGTGTTACCGTCTAATGGTTTACCTGTCAAGGATTGTATATGAACTTTGGTGAAATCTCCCTCTGTCACAGTTTTCCAAGTTGAAGTAGGAAAATGATTACCACTAGAATAAAATTCAGCTTCAGCATGGTAATGCATTAACGGTCCAGTGACATTAATTAACCCAACAGGTAATTGAATATCAAATTTATCATTAACCGGAACAGACATATCATGCCATAACACACTTAATTGGCTATTTAAATTCAACGCGTGTAATTCACCAGCAATGTCTAATTTTTTAATTGCATAGATAGGTGTTTTAACGGAGTTTTCGACTAGAAAATCCGTTACTTCTAGATGAGGAATAGCGATAGTCAATGGATGCCAATTAAGCACAAACCATTGTAAGTTTATATCACGTACATGCAATACGACATCATTATATTGATAGTCAATATTGTGTAAATGTAATTGATTGAACAATTGACCCTCTGTACGTTCAATATGTAAATGGCCAGGAATAAATACGGGAATGACTCGGGATAATAAAAACAAGCCAGGTTCAGTAGTGATAAGAAGGACAGGCAGTATAAAACCTAGCAATAAAATACCTAATAACATACGACGAATGAATTGTTTCATAAACCGGTTCCCATAGTAAATTGTATACGAACAGATTTTCCTGGATCAGTCACGGGTTTTGCTACGGTTAACTCCATCGGTCCTACCGGAGAAACCCAAACTGGACCGATACCCACGCTGGTTTTTAAAATGTCGGATAAAACGATGTTAGGCTGTTTGGGACCGACTAAATTATTTTGTGGATTAGCAAAACTGTTGACGGCGTTGCCGGTATCAACAAATACCGCGCCATACCATTTCGGAATGATTTGATGTTGAAATTCAAGACTGCCGGTGACTAAATAACGGCCCGGCCCCAGTTCGTCGTAACTATATCCACGAATACTATCGCTACCACCAGCAAAAAACTGTAGTGATAAAGGCACATTATCAATATTTCCTACTGAAGTCAGGCCTAAATCGCCGCGTGCGATGACACGACTGTATTTGGTTGGACTAAAAATATATTTGCCCACTAATTCCGTTTGAAAAAATGAAGTAGATGATAATAATGGTTGAGCGGAACCCAACAAATTAACCCCAATACTATAACCGAAGCGAGGAAACACGGGATCATCTGCGCCTATTTTATTAATACCAATAGAGGGTAGTAGTAAATGACTATATTGAAACGGGTCACCGCGCAAACTATAGTGATCAAATTGCTCGCTTAAACTCAAAGTGGATTTCCATCCATGCCAATTGTTGGTTTTACCAAAGGAAAGTTTTTGCGTATGCCCTTCACTGGTATTGGGCGATTCTTGCATTACATTAGCGCCAATGAAATATTGTTGAGTAATAGGATTGTTACCTGGAATGATATATCTGGCTTCAAGGCTATTTTGAATTTCTGATGCCTGTATATTAGCGTTAAAGTTTTGTCCGCTACTTGTTACGCGCGGCACAGTCCAACCTATAGTTCCACGAATACCTGTATCAGTACCATATCCCACCCCAAAATTATAATGCTGAGAAGAAGCAGGTTGTAAATTGACATTCACCGGTACATATAATTGATCGGCGCGTTCTTCTGGTTCAATATCCACAGACTTAAAATATGGCGAGCTGCTTAAATCTTGCTGTAATTTTAATAGAGCATCCGGTGAATACGGCGTGTCGGGTTTAAAACGCACATAGCGTTGTAGAAACCCGTCATCCAGTTTATTTTGCTTAAAGATGACTTTACCAAAATAATATTGAGGACCGGTATCAAAAATGAGAACAATATCACTGGTATAACGAGTGAGATCAATTTTAATGATATTTTGTGTAAATCGCGCGGCCAGAAAACCATTTTGAGTTGCGATGTTATTCAACGTCTTTTTGATATCTTCATATTGCTTCGTTTGTAAAACTTGTCCTTGTTTTAAGGGCAAATTAGTTAAATAATTTTGAAAAGCAGTTTGCTGTGCGCCGGCCCCGGTGATTTTTACTTGCATATGCGTTACCAATAATGCAGGCCCTTTTTCAACATGATAAGTAGCTAACCATCGACGAGGTCCCATTTTTTGTAAATGGTTAGTCGTCACACGGGCTTTGAAGTAGCCAAATGGTTGTACGGCTTGCACAATGCTAGCGGGCGCTTGCTGAAATGAGCGATTGATATCTGTTAAGGTGAGCGCACCAGACATATTTTTTTGATCGGCAGCAAGCCAAGCAAGTACATTATCTGCAAGGTCTTCAGGCAAACCCGTAATCTTATAGTCTAATTCAATACTATTTTTTTTCGCTTCGCTTTCTTTGCTGGCAGGATGTAAAAAGGGGATCGATGGCAGAGACCACAGCGCGAATGCAGTATTGCTACAGAATAGTAGTAATAATAAACACAGCAGTCGAAAGGTAAACATAAGCAATATACTATAGATTTTTGGTATAATGATTGTATCGAAAATAGACGGTTAGTACCAGTTAAAGGGGAATAATATTTCATGCGAAGAATAAAAAATATTCTATGTATAAGCCTATTATGTTTATTGGTGCCAAAAGGAGCTTTTGCGTGGAATGTCGTTGCACATCAAACTATTGCTCAAATCGCCTATGATCAATTAACGCCGCAGGCACGTAAAATGGTCGATCAGCGTTATCCCATATTAGGGCAATTCTATCCTATCATTAACTCATTTAATGGAATGGCGAGTTGGCCAGACTTTATTAAAGGTGATGATGTTACCGCGTTTAGCCAATGGCATTACATTGATAAACCCTTAAATTTTGAAAAAATCAGACATCCTAAACGTGCGCATTCGCCGAATGTGATATGGGTAATTAATCAATGTAAGCAAGTATTAGCGAGCAAAAAGTCAAATTCGTTTGAACAAAGTTTGTTTTTGGCCTTTCTCATGCATTTTGTCGGTGATATTCATCAACCGCTACATACCGTATCATTATATTCTCGCCAATTTCCTCACGGCGATAAAGGCGGCAATTTATTTAAAATACACTCCCCTGTCGCAAGTAACCTACATAAATTATGGGATGATGGTTTTGGCATGTTTCCGACAACCTATCAGCCGCAACCTGCATTGATTCGACAACTTGCAACACAAATTGAAAAGGCATATCCAGTGACCGCTTTTGGTGACGACATATCCAATATGAATGCTACAACCTGGGCAAATCAAAGTTACAGCATTGCCAAGCAGCAGGTCTATCAGATTAAACCGAATGCACGGCCCTCAAAAACGTATATTGCCGAAGGAAAAGCGACGGTAGAACAACGTGTAGCACTAGCAGGCTACAGATTAGGTTATTTATTAAATTCTATTTACCATTAGGATTAAATCAAGATGAAAAAACCAGCGATTAAAATTGGACATGCTACGCGAGATGATATTAGCAGCGGCGTTTCCGTTTTCATTCTACCGCAATCAAGTCCTTGTGGTTATTGGTTATGTGGTAGTGCACCAGCCACGCGTGATGTAAGTTTGTTAGAGGCTGCTGCGACAGTCCCAGGGATTGATGCTTTAGTTTTTACCGGAGGCAGTGCATTTGGGTTGGGTGTGACGGATGGGGTTATGCGTTGGTTGCATCAACATGATCGCGGCTTCCCTACTCTTGCCGGTTTAGTGCCTATCGTTCCAACGGCAGCTATTTTTGATTTATCTATTGGCCAACCTTTTGCGCCTACGGCAGAAGATGCTTATGCTGCATGCATGCAAGCGGTTTGTGATCAACATCAGCAAGGGCAAATAGGTGCAGGTACTGGCGCAAGTATCGGTAAATTATCATCGTCAGCACAAAGTATGCCAGGTGGAATTGGATGGTCGGAGTTGATGTGTGAAAATGGTTTATATGTATTAGCTTATACGGTGGTGAATTGTGTGGGTGATGTGTTAGATGGACATGCTAATATTATTGCGGGTGCGACAACGCCAGCCGGATTTTTAGATTTACAATCGCATTTTATGACAGGTCAACCTACGCGTACGGATTTACTTACGCAAGCCAATACTACGTTAGTAGCGGTATTTACTAATGCTAAATTTGATAAGGCACAATTAACCCGCATTGCTAAAACCGCTTCTGCTGGAATGGCGCGTGCAATTCGTCCGGTGTTTACCGCGTATGATGGTGATATCGTTTTTGCTGCCTCTGTCGGAGAGATCATAGCGGATGAAGTCAGCGTGGGAATGATTGCAGCTGAACTAGTCCGACAAGCAATCGTGAATGCAGTGTAGCCTGGATGCAGCGAAGCGGAATCCGGGATGACTGACCTTGAGGCATGAAAGATCTTCGTGAAGACGCCGTAAATACGTCCCTGTAGGCTCAGGTTCGGCATCCCTGCCTCACATGCTTCACGAAGACATTCATGCCTCAAGGTCATACCGTCGTCCCGGGCCCCTCGGACAAGCCGTGGGGCGCGGGATCCAGAGGTCGAAGGAGAATATTTAATTTTATTCCATCAAAAACTGATTGATAACCTGCAGCACCTTTTCAACCAATAATCGATCTTCGCTATCAAAGTTCACCACATCATCAAAACTACGTAACCAAGTTAATTGACGCTTCGCTAATTGACGTGTTGCAACGATGGCTTTTTCACGCATAGTGTCGTAATCATAGTTTCCGTCTAAATATTCCCATACTTGTCGATAACCCACAGCGCGCATAGAAGGTAATGCTAATGACAAATCACCACGCGCACGTAACGCCTCGACTTCTGTAACAAAACCTTGATTTAGCATCTGATCAAAACGGTTTGCAATTCGTTGATGTAACAAAGCGCGATCATATGGAGCAATTGCTATCTTTAAGGTGGTGTAAGGTAGTGCGGTATTTTTACTCTGCTTTAAAAACTGACTAAGGGGTTCGCCCGTAATATAATAAACTTCTAAAGCGCGTTGTATTCTTTGTGGATCATTTGGATGAATACGCGCAGCTGCGTCAGGATCCACCTTTTTTAACTCATTATGTAACGTCTCCCAGCCTTCTGTCGCTGCGCGTGTATCAATTTGTTGTCTAATTGTGGGATCTGCAGGGGGTAATGTCGCTAATCCTTGCCATAAGCTGCGAAAATACAACATAGTTCCGCCGACTAATAAAGGAATTTTTTTTCGTGCAATGATAGCGGGTATTAATTGTTCTACATCGCGACAAAAATCAGCGGCAGAATAGGCTTCAATCGGATCGTGTGTATTAATAAGATGATGCGGTACGCTTTGTAATATCGTTGCATCAGGTTTTGCCGTACCAATATCCATGCCACCATAAATTAATGCGGAATCCACACTAATTATTTCTATGGGTAAATATTTTGTTAATGCCAGTGCAAGATTTGTTTTACCAGAAGCAGTTGGACCTAGTAGACAAATTATCTTTTGTAAGGCATGATTCTGAACGGATGCATTGCTTAATTTCATGAAATGATTTTAGCATATCCGAGGTTTTTCCGATTTTAATTTTGTAAAATCGGATTTTGAAAAAGTTCGCTTGCCTCAATAAAGTGCATAGTTGTGTTTTATTTGAAAAGCAAAAGGTGATTTTGTATAAAAATTGTATTTTTATTAAAAAAATGTAATTTTTTTTTCGAAATTACTTGTACTTTTTTAAAAAAGAAGATTAATATTAAAACGTTGTGGCGTATTTTGATCGACGCTGTAATTGATATAGGAAGTGCATCAGTACAACTCGATATCAAAAACAGTTTGTTGTATCGGAATGCAAGAACGGTAATCAAAAAAGGAAGATGAGCGATGAGCAATCGAATTACTCGAGTTACATTAGCATTATTAGCAATGGGCGTAGTAGGCACCGCGTCCGCAGGTACAATGGGCAACCCAGTTGCTGTACCAGCAGGTATTAATTTAATTGCACCAGACAGCACCGGTATGTGGTCTTTTGGTGTGGAAGGTTTATGGGCGATTGATAACAATCAATCTTTCCAATACGCATCAGTTGATTCTGGTAGCGGTTTGAGCTTCTCCAACAAGAACAAATCGGTAAAAGGCGACAACGACTGGGGTATTGCAGCTAACATCAATTATATGTTTGCTGGTAATAGCCGCGACGTTAACTTGCAATACACCGGCGTGTTCTTAAATGACAGCGATTCCGTAACTTCAACTAACGCAGTTGACGCTGTGTTTGGTCTTGGTGGAAACTTTGATCGTGCTAAAGGCCGTGCAGAACAAGATTTAAACCGTGTTGATTTGACTTTTGGTCAATTAATCCGCATTGGTGATCGTGTTGATTTGCATCCATTCGGTGGCGTGAGCTACATGAATTTGGAATCTACCAACAAAGCTACTTATTATGACTTGAATGCTGCAGGCGTTTTTGTTGCTGATGAAACACTCAAAAATAATAGCTCCTATTGGGGTGTTGGTCCATCCGCAGGTATTGATGCTGCAGTTCACTTAGGTGATGGCTTCTCTATCGTTGGTAGAGCTGGAGCAGCGTTATTTATCGGTGATATGGATTCTAGCTTCGTATACCGAACAAGCACCGTAGCTCAGTTAGATACCGTTTTCGATGACAAGAATGCGCAAACAGTGCAGGTTGTTCCTGAGTTAGATGCGCGTTTAGGTATCGACTACATGTATGCGTTTAACCCAAACACATCCATGAACATTCAAGTTGGTTATGAAGTAGCTAACTACTTCAATGCAATCCAACAAGATGCAGTTGATCAAATACTGGTTAACACCACTAACAACACAACTGACTTCAACTACTATGGTCCATACCTCAGACTGCAATTAAACCTTGCATAATCTAAGGTTTTAAACCAGAGAAAAGGGCTAGCTTGCTAGCCCTTTTTTTTGTTCGTCGTCCTACGGCTTGTCCGCGGGATCCATCAAGAAAAATTATTAACTTCTTCTTTCCTTTAAACTCATTTTCATGTATAAATTGTCCCACTCTGCGAAGACACAATAGTTTCTAGCATATTTCATGACCTCATGACTATTTAAGGAAGAAGCAAAATGATGAAACGTCTCACTCTTAGTTTACTGCTAGCAGGATTAACCACCGCAGCCTATGCAGGTCAGGTAGGTAATCCCGTTGCTGTTCCTGCAGGCGTGAATTTAATCGCAGCGGATAGCACCGGTTTTTGGACGCTTGGCATTGAAGGATTTTTGGTGCAATCCACGTCGCCACAGTTTCAATATGCGCAAATAGTTGATACGACAACCCCTACGTTAACTGACAATGATAACTATGTAGTTGGTCAAGGTTACCACGCCGGTTTTGAAGTCGATGCTACGTATCATTTTCAAGGAAATAACCGTGATGTAACTTTAGCATTTACTCATGTTGAGATGAATGATGGTGGCTCTACACAATTACAAAATCCAGCTACTCAGGCATTTTCCGATAATTTTGGATTAATTCCTTCACCAGCTCGTAATGTTGATATTACTCGTATTCGAGGTGAAACCAATCAAGACTATAATGCAATTGATTTAGTTTTTGGACAGCATATTCAAGTGGGTGATCGCTTGGATATCCATCCCTTTGCCGGGTTGAGGTTTGCTGATTTAAACACACGCAGTAATTTAACGGAATTCAATACCTCACCAACGGCGTTTCAAACCAAGCAAGCTACTGCGCAGATTGAATCAGAATATGAAGGTCTTGGCCCACGTTTTGGGTTAGGCGCTACTCTGCATGCTACAACTAATATTTCCTTTATAGGTCAAGTTGGTGCTTCCTTGCTAGTCGGTAATGATAATGAAAATATCCTTCTGCAAGAAAATTCATACCAACAGACTCTCCTAATAACCGTACCCGTTTCGGTTACCAATTATAGTAATGGTAATAATATTTATGTGGTTCCCGAGCTGGATGCGCGTTTAGGTATTGATGTAGAGAAACGTTTCTCATCAACGACGTCTGTTAACGTGCAAGCTGGTTACATGGTTACCAACTATTTCCATGCCATTGAAGCCGATTTTAATGACATTAATCTGATCAACTCGGTTAATAATGCGGATAATTTTGGCTTCCAAGGGCCTTATGTCCGTTTACAAATTAGTCTGGTATAAAATATGTAACCTATTGTATTTTCCCCCTCACCCCGTCGCTCCGTGGCTTGTCCACGGGGTCCAGAAGGTTATCGAGATCTCTGGATCCCGCGGACAAGCCGCGGGACGACAAGTACCAGGGAGATGAGTAGTATCTTGAGATTTTAGCTGCCAATAACTTGTGGGTAAAGCCGTCGCCCCATCCAGGCTACAGGCCTATTGTATTTTCCCCCTCACCCGATATAATGAAATTGTTGCTTGAAAATTTTATTCATAATCGTGGAGAAAACACATGAACGTCATTATCCATAGCATTAGAGAAGGGGGCGGTGAAGTAGGACAAATTGATATTTCGCAAATCAGTCAAGATCAATATCCTATTTTTGCCGAAGCATTGAATAGAATTGCCGGAGCGCAACTGGTTCCTGTTGTTCATCCTTCAGAGAAGGGACATTTCCCCAGCTCTATCAATCATCGTATGTATTTTACTGAGCAGCAGGAACAGCAGCTTTCCCAATTGCTGGAACAATATACACCAGAAAAGAAAAACTTTTCTAAAACTTTCTTTATAAGTCGTCGAGCAGATCTTCAGGCAGATTTATTAATCACAGTTAATGCGTAGTCCGTAGCCTGGATGGAGCGAAGCGGAATCCGGGATGATTTTGACCTTGGGACATGAAAGATCTTCGTGAAGACGCCGTAAATACGTCCCTGTAGGCTCAGGTTCGGCATCCCTGCCTCACATGCTTCACGAAGACGTTCATGCCGCAAGGTCAACTTCGTCGTCCCGCAGCTTGTCCGCGGGATCCAGAACGCATCGTTTCAGCGTTTAAAACAATCTCTCCACCTCATCCAACGAAACCCATCGATAAGGTTTTAACCAGTGTTTCGCCAAATCAGGTAGGCGAGATAGATCAGAAATTAATTCTGTTTGCTCTTTGTCCGATAAAATAAATTCCACTCGCTCATCAGCATACTTACTCAGCGTTTTGCATAATACATCCGACGACCACTCGGTAGAATGCTTACACAATTCAATTAAAGCTCGTTCGATATTCGCATGTTTCAATACCGCAGGTAACTCTCGCACTACCCAACGCTCTTGCGCCATACGAGCTAGTTTTATTCCAAATGGAGTTAATTGTTCAATGTTTTGTTCTACTTGTTCACTCATAACGGAAGATAATGACATGCTGGTGGGTAATAATAATGGCTGACTCACTAAAGGTAATTCTGCTGACGCGTTTAATAAATGTTGATACGCAATTGCTTGTTTAGCACGTTGAATATGAATAAAGGCTAATCCATCGGCAGATTCTAATAGCAGGTATTGTTGTTGTAATAGGCCCAATACTCGTCCTAGAGAAGAAGTCTTTACATCGGTTGCCAGTGATGTGATTGTTGGATTAACCACCCCAGAAATATAGGGAGCTTCCGTTTCATGCACCGCCAGTTGTGTCCATAAATTAGTAGGTTTGCTGTGATAGATCGGATGCGAGTGTACTGAAGAAGATTGAGCAAGTGGTTCAGATGTTGTTACTGTTTCCAACGTCATAGCAGGCAAGACTCCACTCAACGTTCGCTGTAAATGAAAAACGATAAAATCATGCACTTGACGCGATTCATAAAAGCGTACTTCATGTTTAGTGGGATGTACATTCACATCAACCTGATTATGTGGCAGCGTCAAATACAAAACATAGGCTGGATGTTTACCTTCATATAAATAGTCTTGATAGGCCATCCGAATCGCATGGTTAATCAATTTATCTTTTACAATGCGGCCATTAACATAAAAATATTGTAAATCATTTTGGCTACGGGCTGCATCAGCGGTTCCTAACCAACCTTGCAAATTCACAATTCCGTCATCGCTCTCTATTTTTAACGCATTATTAATAAATGGTTGACCACAAATAGCCGCGATACGTGTTGCGGAAGCGGTTGCGGAATTTACCCCTCGCGCATGCAGCAGTACCGATTGTTTATGACGCAAAGTAATTTGCACATCATGTTGGCTTAGAGCCATTTGTTTTATGACATTTTCAATATGACCTAACTCCGTTTTTTCACTGCGTAAAAATTTACGACGCGCAGGGGTATTATAAAATAAATTACGCGCTTCTAGTGTTGTGCCTTGTGGATGTGCCGCTGGTTCAAGAGTAAAATTTTGTGCGCTATCATCACTATTGACTTTCCAGGCATGCTCACTTCCCATTGGACGAGAAGTTAAGCTAAGGCGCGTGACAGCCGCAATACTGGCCAACGCTTCTCCGCGGAAGCCTAAGCTATTAATATTTTGCAAATCATCAATCGAGCGAATTTTACTCGTCGCATGTCGACTCAATGCCAGCACTAAATCTTCTTTATCAATCCCACAACCATCGTCACGAATTTTAATTAAATCCATACCGCCGCCGTCCAAATCAATTTGAATGGTTTTGGCTCCCGCATCCAAGCTGTTTTCGAGCAATTCTTTAACAATCGAAGCGGGACGTTCCACCACTTCGCCAGCGGCAATCTGGTTGGCCAATAACGGCGGCATTAAATGAATACGATTATTCATACGTAGATCCCAATAAATTTGCTAGTATTATATTGAATAACCGATGTCATACCAAGGATTGATATGAATAACAGTCAAATTCTGTCCTGGCTTAGCCAGCAAACAAAACCAATGACAGATACGTTAATACAATGGAGCGAAATTAACTCCAGTACATTCAACACGGCGGGTTTATCTCGCATGGCTAATGTGTTAACTCAAGCTTTTTCAGTGTTAGATGCTGATATCGAATTGATCAAATTACTACCCTATAGTCAAATAAATGATCAAGGACAATGGGGTGAGCGAACATTAGGCAATTTATTGCGTATTCGTAAACGACCCCAGGCGCCACATCAAGTATTATTATGCGGTCATATGGATACAGTTTACACAGAAGATCATCCGTTTCAGACATGCCAATGGGTGGATAAAAATACGTTAAATGGCCCTGGCGTGGCCGACATGAAGGGCGGTTTGTTAGTGATGCTCTATGCGCTGCAAGCGTTAGAACAGTCTTCTAGCGCTTCGCAATTAGGTTGGGAAGTGTTGATTAATCCAGATGAAGAAATTGGTTCCATTAGTTCCAGTGCATCTTTAACCGCAGCGGCAAAGCAACATCAGTTAGGATTAGTTTTTGAGCCGTCATTATCACCGGAAGGATTATTTGCTGGCCAACGTAAAGGCAGTGGTAAATTTACTTTAGTAGTCAAGGGGCGCAGCGCGCATGTGGGACGTGCATTTCATGAAGGTCACAATGCGATAGTCGGACTTGCTAAATTAATCACTGAAATACATCAACTCAATGAGCAGCGACGTGATATGAGCGTTAATGTAGGATACTGTCATGGTGGTGGTGCTGTGAATGTGGTACCGGATTTAGCGTTGTGCCATATTGATGTGAGGACGACCAGTCAAGAAGATGAGCTCTGGTTAATGCAAACCATCACACAAATGCTCGATAAATTTAATCAGCGAGAAACAACTCAAGCAGAATGGCATGGTCGTTTTACTCGGCCACCGAAAAAAATTGAAGGAAAGGCATTAGCTTTGTATGAATGGGTAGCAAAAACCGCGTTAGAATTAAAACTTAAAGTCGAGTGGCAAGCGACAGGCGGTTGTTGTGATGGAAATAATTTAGCAGCTGCAGGCCTACCGAATATTGATACGCTGGGTGTACGTGGTGGTGCGATTCACAGTCCGCAAGAATTTGTATTGATCGATAGTTTGGTTGAACGCGCACAACTCAGTGCATTTTTGTTAATGAATGTGGTAGAAGGAAAATCACCATGTTAATAGTGCGCGCTGTCACGTTACAAGATTTTGATGCAGTATTTGAATTAATAAAACAATCACAAGGTAGATTAACGAGTTTACCTATCGACAAAGAAGCGATTACAAAAAAAATTGAACATTCATTTGCAAGCATAGAAAAAAAGGTGCAAATTCCTCATAATGAACTGTATTTTTTTGTGATGGAAGATTTGGAAAAAAATCAATTAGCAGGCTGCTGTGCTATCGATGCGGTAGTGGGTGTAGGAGAGCCGTCGTATTTTTATCATATTGCAAAATTAAAATGTATATCGCATCAATTAAATCATCAGCACACGTTAAAAATGCTTGAATTGAATAATGATTTTGATGGCGCTTCTGAGTTATGTAGTTTATTTCTTTTGCCTGAATATCGACAACGGGATTATGGCAAATTATTGTCATTGTCACGATTGATGTTTATCGCGCA
>CAZULF010000026.1:0-5272 GCA_964621215.1 uncultured Legionellales bacterium
ACCTGTTGAGCATTAAGATTTTGCCAATCCGCAGAAAACTCCAAACCCACAAAAAGATATTGCCCCAATACCCTAGTGTAGCCAATATCGAAATTCCCTAAAAATGATGTGTCTGTCATCTTTTTATTGATACTAGGATCGATGCCTATTATAGGCGTGGTTTCAATAAAAACATTTAAGTTAAGCGCTTGCTTCTGTTTAAACGTTGCCTGACTCATTCCAATATCTGCACCGGCATAAAAACCATTGAATGGCGTAGCTAAAGCAGTCGAAGTGGCCAATAACATTGAGGTAAAGAGAGTAGACTTTTTAAGCATTTGATAAATTCCTTTTTTGTACGAAATTAATTACGCGCCAAAATGGTAGTTAAAACCAAGCATAACCGTGTTATTGCGAAATCTAAGTTTATCTTGTATTGAACCCATTGAACCTGCGGCTATAGGATCTACAACGCCATTGAGTAATACAGGCGCTGAATGAACTTTACCTGAATTAATTTGTCCATAATTGGAATTGAGGTACTCTAGTTTTAGCGATAAGTGATCCATAAAGTAATGCTCTATTCCTAAGCCCAATCGTAAACCAACTTTATATGCTGCATCTTCATCAAAATTAACTTGATTGCCGGCTATACCTTGACCTTGAAAGTCCTCACGAAAATCAAGCGCGCCAGAGCTGGAGAAACGCCCCCATGTAGGACCAATTTTTCCATAAAGTAATGTGGTTTTATTGATGACAATACCTGGATTAAACGTCACGGCTAATTCATTTGATAGTTTTGCCTGTGTAGAATGGTTGTAAACGATGTTAGTTGCAGGAGTTGGCAACACTGTAGAGGATCTTTTGCTTTCAATACTTTCAAATTGAGCAACCCCCTCTAAACCTAAATAATAGTGTTGCGCAAAGACCATACCAAAACCCAGTTCCGGACCACCGATCCAACTGCTATCGGCATAATTACCTGCGCTATCTTGGGATATATGTTGAATTTCTGTACCTGCTACAATAATTAATTCATCAGTATTCTCATTGTTACTAACTTTTGCTTTGGTACCGCCGACTACGCCGCCGATATAAAAGCCATCAAAAGGTAATGCTGTTGCATTAAGGGAGAGCAGTGCGAGCGCACATGCTATTACAGTCTTCTTCATCATCTGTTCCTTGTTGAAAAATTCGATCCGTCACCTTCGCATAAACTATCTGTCTTTAATTGGGATGTCAATAGGGCCTATTTTTTTATAAAAAAAACCGCTTTAATCTTTCAATCAAAGCGGGTTTTTACTTAACTGAGAGGAAGTAATCCTACCAGCGATCGCCACCGCGACCACCGCGAGCACCACCACCAGCGCGGTCGTCTCTTTCTTTAGCAATGCTAACTTTCAGGTTTCTGCCGCCAAATTCTTGGCCGTCCATTTGTAATGCAGCCTGCGCAGCAGATGCATCAACGAAAGTAACAAATCCGAACCCTTTTAATCTGCCTGTATCACGATCTTTCACTAGGAATAAATCAGTGATTTCACCGAAACGCGCAAACGCTGCACGAAGGTCTTTTTCTTCCATCTTGAACGGGAGATTCCCGATATAAATCTTATTCATTTGACTCTTGTAACCTCAAAATAACCTAAAAAATCAGTATTAACTTCAGAGTAAGGATAACTCCCTGCGGTGAAAAAATACCTTGCCAGCTTGAGTTAGTCTGATAACATACACTCAACCCATTGCGATTGTAATTGAAATCGCACCAACAAGCAAATTTTTACGGTTTCGCGAGAGTTATATGACGGCATCAACGCTATTTAGTCTGTTAGAACAAGGAGCTACACTTATTACCGTCAATCAACGCTTGGCGCGGCGGTTGATGCAATTATATGCAGATAGGCAACATCATCTCGGAAATCAAGCCTGGGCATCACCAGCAATCTTGCCGCTCTCAGCTTGGCTTAAACAGAGCTATCAACGAGCACTTAATAAGGGTCAGGCCAAATATACTATCCTCACTCCATTGCAAGAAACCTATCTTTGGCAGCACATTATTACATCGGCCATGCCTTCTGATGAGTTAACCAGCATTAACGAATGTGCCAAATTAGCCATGCAAGCCTGGAATATTCTGCAGCAGTGGCAAGTGACTCCTAACAGCTGTGAGTTTGAATGGCAGTATGATGCTCTTTTATTCGGCCAATGGGCACAGAAGTTTTCTGACTATTGCCAGGATAATAATCGGATTACACAAACTGGAATTGTCGATTGCCTGTGCGAATTACCTATTTCTGCGTGGTTGCCTGCCGAGACAAAACAATTAGTTTTTGTGGGTTTTGATGAATTTACGCCACAAATACAATCACTACAGGAGCAACTGATACAACAAGGTATTCAAATTAAACAACAGGATTGGCAAACGAATGCTCTGTACGTTGAAACCCGCGCTTATAAATCGGCAGAACAAGAGTTTTATGCGATGGCACAATGGGCTTATACACAATGGCAACAAGGTAAAACCAATATCGCATGTATTATCCCCGAGTTAGCGGATCAACGTGCCACAGTCAGTCGAATTTTTCATGAAGTTTTTTATACTAACGATTTATTTTATACCCTACCACCGGCACCTTATTTCAATATTTCTGGTGGCGCGCCGCTGGCGTCATTTCCATTATTACAATGTATATTTGATTGTTTGAAATTATTAAAAACAGAAGTTCCTTATCCGCTGTTAAGTCGCGTCATTTGCTCACCTTTTATTGGCGAAGCTGAAACAGAATTTTGTGCGCGCGTTAATTTGGATGAAAATCTACGAAAAATATTGGGATATCACACTTCGCTAGTCAATTGTTTAAATACATTACCACACTTATCTTTACAAACACCCAAATTACAAGAGCGGTTACAGGCTTTATTGCCACTGCAAGAACAAATCCGTCAGAAAAAATCCATCAACGAGTGGTTAAACTATCTGAATAGTGTGATTCAAGTCATTGGATGGCCTGGCGAACGCATTATTAATAGCACGGAATACCAATTACTCAGTCAGTGGCAAACGGTATTAGCTGAAGTGGCTGAGGTTGGGCAATTGTTTCACGAAGCTTCGTCGTCCCGCGATTTATTCGCGGGATCCAGAACGCGAGGAGACAACATGGATCCCGCGGACAAGCCGTGGGACGACGTGATTAGGCAATCGCGGGACGACGGGAGTTGGGGATCAAAGGACAGCATGAAAAGAGATACAATATCTTTCAAAACGTTTTTTACCCTACTTTACGAAACCACAAGTCATCATGTGTTTCAAGCAAAAACATCCGATGCGCCGGTGCAAGTATTAGGGATGTTAGAAGCTGCGGGTAGTGTGTTTGATTGTATTTGGATTGCAGGGCTCAATGATCAATCATGGCCGCCGCCCGCAAAACCTAATCCTTTCATTCCCATTTCATTGCAATTTCAATATTTAATGCCGCATGCTAATAGTGAACGTCAAACTATCTATAGCGAACGATTGATGTCACGCTTTTTGCATTCAGCTCCGACCATTTATTTTAGCTACGCACTGTGGGATGCTGACCGTGAATTATCGCCAAGTCCTTTACTCGCGCCCTATTCTGAATCCGCTGTTAACTCTATTCAAGCTGAATGGTCATTGTTGCGCAAAATGACTGATTCTTCTATTTTAGAATCTTTAGTTGAGCCTGCTTTTCTACCTTTACAAGAAAATGAAAGAAAAGCGTCCTACAGCGCAGCTCTGCTAGAACAGCAAGCAAACTGTCCATTCCAAGCCTTCGCTAAACAACGTTTAAACGCTACCACCTTGGAATGGCCTAAACCAGGAATTGATGCTCGATTACGTGGTATTTTAGTCCATGATGTATTAGAGCAATTATGGGCGCAATGGCAGCATCAAACTCAACTGCATGCGCTTTCGCACGCAGAAATTGAGTCGCATATAACGAGCGCTGCTGATCAAAGTATAGCAAAACGTTTTTCTCCCAGCACTCGCAAGCGACATCAGCAATTGTTAACTTTAGAAAAAGAGCGACTAAAATTATTATTACATGAGTGGTTTGAAATAGAAAAGCGTCGCCAAGCCTTTGGCATATTTGCATTAGAGCACAAGTTAACTTATGAATTAGCTGATTTGCATTTCTCATTACGCATTGATCGTATTGATCAAGCTGATGATGGCCAATGGATTATCATGGATTACAAAACCGGCGCCGTTGATGTGAAACAATGGTTTGGCGAAGTCCCCAGTAAGCCACAGTTGTTATTATATGCCCTCGCATTTCCTGAAACTTTATCCGCTATTACTTTTGCACAAATCCGTCCAGGGGATATTGGTTTTGTTGGCGTCGCTGATGCAGATGTCTTACCCGCTATCAAACTGTTTGATGCAACCAAATTAAAAACCTCTGCAGCAACTTGGCTTGAACAATTAGCATTATGGCGGACTCAATTAGAAAAATTAGCCTACGATTTTTGTGCCGGTGATGTTGCTGTTCGCCCACTACATGCAAACAAAACCTGCGAATATTGTCATTTACAGTCATTATGTCGTATTAATTCGCGCATAGCTACACAAGGAATTTCCGATGAAGAGTGATTTTAGTTTACCGCCTGATATGGCGCAACGTCAGCAAGCACTGGATACGTCTGAATCGTTTATTGTGCAAGCCCCTGCAGGTTCTGGTAAAACCGAGTTATTAACTCGACGTTACCTTGCATTATTAACCACTGTCAACGCACCCGAAGAAATTGTGGCAATTACTTTTACTCGTAAAGCTGCTAATGAAATGCGTGCTCGTATTATTAAAACTTTGCAATCAGCAAAAAAACCCGCCCCCGCTTCTGTACATGCTAAAAATAGTTGGGAATTAGCTGCACAAGTATTACAGCGAAGTCATGATTTACACTGGCACTTATTAAAAAATCCCAACCGGTTACGCATAATGACTATTGATGCTCTCTGTGGCAATATTGTGAAGCAAATGCCGGTGTTATCTAAATTAGGCATGCAACCACAAATTGCAGATAGTCCCGCTAATTTATACCAAAATGCCGTCAATCAATTATTAATTCACTTGGAAAATAAGGAATCGTCGTCCCGTGGCTTGTCCACGGGATCCAGAACGTATCGACACGAGATGGATCCCGCGGACAAGCCGCGGGACGACGTGATTGTGGAGCCGCGGGACGACGTGATTGTGGAGCCGCGGGACGACGTGATTATGGAGCCGCGGGACGACGTGATTGTGGAGCCGCGGGACGACGTGATTGTGGAGCC
>CAZULF010000026.1:5372-22285 GCA_964621215.1 uncultured Legionellales bacterium
TGGAGCCGCGGGACGACGTGATTGTGGAGCCGCGGGACGACGTGATTGTGGAGCCGCGGGACGACGTGACTATAGAGTTGTTATCCGAGTTAACTAAATCAATCCACAGCATATTTAAGCACTTTAATAATGATTTTGATAAAATCAATCGCTTGCTTGTTGCTATGTTAGCCTGTCGTGAGCAATGGCTACATTACGCAGTAAATCATAATTTAGATGCATTGCGTCTCAAACTGAATGAAAGTTTAGAGGCGGTAATTAGCGATGCGTTGACTATACTGGTGCAACAAGTGGAGCTTGACCGCAACTTTGCTGATTTATTACCTTCCATTTGTTTTGCAGCAAATAACCTTGCATTTGCCGGCACGGGGGAAAATATTGATGCCTGGCCTTCTGCTTCAGCACATGATATACCCGCATGGCAGCAAATTGCTGATATCTTGCTAACTAAAGACGGCGAGTGGCGTAAACGTTTAGATAAAAACTGCGGTTTTCCTACCGATGCTAAAGTACAAAAACAGCGATATATTGAATTGCTGGATAATCTAAAAACGAATATCGACCTACAACAGACGCTCCATAGGGTCCGCGCATTACCTGACTTAAACTATTACGCTGATAACTGGCCAACGGTAAAAGATTTGCTGGCCGTTTTGCGTTTATTAGTAGCTGAGTTACGTTTACAATTTGGTGAAAGTAATCGCGTAGATTTTATTGAAATTGCTTGCTCAGCTTTGGATGCTTTAGGCACACACGAACAACCCTCAGATCTATTATTATCATTAGATTGTCGTATACAACACTTGTTGATCGATGAATTTCAAGATACTTCTGCCCTGCAGTTTCAACTACTCGAACGATTGACTATGGGATGGCAACCCAAAGATGGACGAACTTTGTTTTTAGTGGGTGACCCCATGCAATCAATTTATCGTTTCCGACAAGCTGAAGTGGGATTGTTTATCAAAGCATGGCAGGAAGGCATTGGCTCAGTTGCGCTAACTCCACTACGTCTTACCGCTAACTTTCGTTCTGCTCCTGCTGTGGTTGAATGGGTTAATCAACATTTTGTGCATATATTTCCACAAAAAAGTGACATACCTAGTGGTGCCGTGGCTTATGTTGCTTCGAGTGCGGTAAGAACACCTGCGGATAGAGAGAATCCAGCTGGCGTGATGCTCCATCCACACTTTGAGGATAGCGTTGCGAATGAAGACGTGATTCGAATTATCCAAACTGAGTTAGACACTCCTTCAGTAAATTCTATTGCTATTTTAGTCCGCTCACGCAAACACGCTGCAGCTATTTTGCCTTTATTACGCGCTGTACGTATCCCTTATCAAGCTGTGGAAATCGAACAATTAGTTTTACGTCCTATTATTCAAGATTTGTTAGCATTAACTAAAGCGTTATTATTTCCGGCTGATCGCACCGCTTGGTTAGCGATTCTAAGAGCTCCGTGGTGTGGTCTAACTTTGCAAGATTTATTAACTTTAACCCAAACTCAACCTACAGGCTGTTTATGGCCTGCAGTTTTAAATTATAAGCAACAAGCACTAAGTGTGATTGGACAGCAAATATTAACTCGTATCGTCCCTATTTTAGATGTGGCTGTGACACAACGCTTTAGATATTCTTTGCGACAATGGATAGAACATACTTGGACTGCGCTCGGTGGACCCGCCTGTTTAGAACATTATGCGGATATGGCCGATTGCCAGGCATTTTTTGAGTTATTGGAAAAATATGAGGTTGCCGGTGGCCTATCGGATTTTCTGAATTTTGAAAATGAGTTAGCTCATTGTTATTCATCGCGAGCAGCGGAGGAAGATGCGCGCGTTAGTATCATGACGATTCATAAGTCGAAAGGGCTAGAGTTTGATGTGGTAATTTTACCTGCACTCCATGAAAAACCTCGCCACGATGATAGCGATGTGTTGGTGTGGATGGATCAACCTCGCGGCAAACACGATAATGATTTATTATTAGCAACACGCAAAGCTGCTGGTGCTACGCAAGATAAGATGTACACTTTTATTCGCAGCCAAGAAAAATGCAAAATGAATTATGAAAATGCACGTGTTTTATATGTAGCAACCACTCGCACACGACAACAATTGCATTTAGTTTTCACGGTAGAAGAAAATAAGCGTGAGCAAACCTTCAAAAAGCCTGCGGCAGAAAGTTTTTTGGATTTGTTGTGGGATGAGTTTGAGGGGACGTTACCTCATCTGCTCGCAATAAATATCTCTCGTCGTCCCGCGGCGGATATCTCTCGTCGTCCCGCGGCGGATATCTCTCGTCGTCCCGCGGCTTGTCCGCGGGATCCAGAACATGTCGAGGACCCCTGGATCCTGCGATCAAGTCGCGGGACGACGGAACTTGAGCCTCACACAGCAGAAACATATCGCCTATCAACCCAATGGCAGTTACCTGCAGAAACCCATATACCATCAGGATTAGCTGCCACACAAAACAAAGATTATGCATTTCAATATCAACCTGATATAGAGCGACGACAAGGGATAGTCATTCATCGTTTACTCCAAACTATTGCGATAGACAAAGATAACGTATGGCTCAACTTATCTAAAGCAGAAAAACTCTCTAGAATCACTCAATTGTGTTTAGCGGAAGGATTACCTAGCGACACGCCTAGCATTGCTACCATCAATACTGCCATAAACAACGTGTTGCACGACACCCGAGGTCAATGGTTGTTTAAACAATTACAATCAGATAACGCACAAGTCGAATATGCGATTAATACGATGGAAAATGACGAGTTAAAACAGTTTGTGCTAGATGCCACCTTTATTGATGAACACGGCGTGCGATGGATTGTAGATTATAAAACAGCTGCGTTGTCCGATGAGGGATTGGATTTCTTCTTGCAACAACAACGAGAGCATTACGCCATTCAATTAACTAACTACGCAAATGTATTACAAAAAATGGAAGATCGACCGATTAAATTAGCGCTATACTTCCCTTTGCTGCCTGCTTGGGTTGAGTGGGAACATTAAATACTACAGCTTGCTCGTGGGGTCATTTGTTATAGAAAGAATCACCTCACTAAGGTTCAACCCCACGGGCAAGCTGTAGCAATCAAATGTAGGGGAGGCACGCATCTTGTGCCTCGCACCCTACAAACTTTTACATACTTTTGCCAACGCCATATCCAATCGCGCCACCACCCACGGTACCAATAACAGCACCAGTAGTACCGCCAATAGCGTTACCGATGACACCGCCAGCTACAGCGCCACCGACAGTACCGGCTACGGTCTTTTCTGTCGAGGTACAAGCGGTTGTTAAGCCAAGCATTGTCATCAAGGTTAATGTCAATATTAATTTTTTCATGACCCTCTCCTAATACAATATCTGTATAAATTATAGACCATAACAATGAGCTTTGGGAGACGGTTATTCACATCAAGGTAAAATGATTAAAACTTAACCTAAGTTACTGGTATTTATTCATATTCTAATGTGTCGGTCATAACTTATTGAAAAATATGGCTTTTTTTAACTAAAATCTAAGTTTTATATTTCGTTTGCAGGTTATCCTCACTAGTTAACAATTGATATCCAATTTGTTCCCAGAGTTATCCACAGAATCTGTGAGTAAGTGTAAGAGGGATAGTTTACTCTCCTTCCAATCCCTGAATCGGTTTGATAGTCGTCCATTTATGACAACCTGGACAAACCCAATGTAAGACTTTGCCTGCATAGCCACAATGCTCACAGCGGTATACCGGTTTTTGAGAGGTGATCTGTTGCGTGACATTATAGAGAAGTTGTAGATTATATTTCGCTGAACCTTCTGAGATTTGTTTTTGCAATTCAATCAAACGATTTAATCCATATAACGAAGGACGAGCATAGAGCTGTTCCGCCACAAATTCTGCTGCATTGCTGACGCCTTGTGTTTCTTGGATGGCTTCTGATAAAGCTAATACAATACTCAAACGCGGAGTTTGTGTTAAACATTTTTTTAAGAAACTAACATACTCTTCTTTCTGTCCTAGCTTTTCGTAACACAAGGCTAAGGGCTTAATAACCTCTGGAATAAAGGCATGATCTTGTTCAACGACGCGTCGTAAATCTTTAATCGCTTGCTTATAATCGGTTTGTTCAATATCCCATTCACCTTGCAATAAACTCGCCCGCACACAGTCTTTATCAACAACCAAAGCACGGCGCAAATAACGCAAGGCTTGGTCGATACCGAAACGACGTTTAGTTTCGATCGCTAATTCACAATTATATTGAGCGATGGCAACATGCATCGGTTGATTAGCAATTTGTTGTAATTTTTCAGCAATCTGAATGGCTTTTTCCCATTCTTTTTCTTGTTGATATATTTCTAGTAACTTATATAAAGCTTCGGTACGAAAATCGCCACTTTCTGCCACATCTAATAATAAACGCTCAGCTCTATCTAATACGCCGGCGCCTAAATAATCTTGACCTAGCGCTAAAATAGCTTGCGTGCGTTGTTTTTTAGTCAATTGTGGACGAGCAATTAAGTTTTGATGAATGCGAATAGCTCGTTCGACTTCACCGCGTTTACGAAATAAGTGCCCTAAAGCAAGATGGGTTTCAACCGTATCACTATCGACTTCCAATAACTTAATAAAGATATCAACTGCTTTATCGGGTTGCTCACTTAATAAATAATTTAAACCGATTAAATAATCACGCGAAAAATCTTTTTTACGGTGTTTGAGTGAACTATCTGCCTTGGTTACTCTACCAATAAACCACGCTAGTCCAGCGATAATGAGCAGCAGCGGCAGCCACATAGGGATCATGGTTATCATTCGTCATCATCCCTGATAACCGGTATTTTTTGCTCGGCTAGTTCATGCTCCAACTGCTTCTTTTGATGTCGCAATTTATAGACACTGCGTTTAAGTCGTAACACCCAGATCAAGCTAATAAAAATAGCTAATAACAAACCTGCCACGAAACTGATAAAGAGCAACATGGATAATGGCATTAGTGCACTACCAATATAGAAATTGATATTAACTGGGGTTGAATTCAGCAAGGCAAAAGTAAATCCTAATATAACAATGATTAGTAAAAATACATAGCTTAAAATTCGTACCACGGGCATTCTCCATAAAATAGGATTAGGTTTTGTATATGATAAGCCCTGACGTGTTAATTGTCATTCTCTTATGTTGCCTGGATGACTACTGCATGGCTACCTGATAACATGTATAATGACTCTCTATGTATAAATTTGTAAATGTGCTTTGTTTAAAATATACTCAAAAAATCCTTGTTTATAGCCTTCTATTAACAAGCTGTTTGTTGTCGTCTGTAATCTATGCCGCTCCTCAACATATCTATACCCTGCCCGAACTAACGAATATGGCACTAAAACAAAACCCCGCAACGCGTGTGGCCTGGGCGCAAGTGCAAGCAGCTGCGGCAGCTGTCGGTATTGCCAAAAGTGCCTATTGGCCAACCATCGATGTTGATTTTGATATGGCCTATAATTCGGGACAAACTAATAATGACACCGAGTGTGCCAGCAACAACGGCTTATTCTGTTCGAATAATGTAGGTTACGGCCCTGTACTCAGTTTAAACTATCTGTTGCTAGATTTTGGTACGCGAGCAGCCCAAGTCAAAAATGCGCAATTCTCGTTACAAAGCAACCAATTCAGTCAAAATGCCACTATGCAACAAGTTATTTTACAAGTAAACCAAGCCTATTATCAATTATTGGGACAACAAGCTCTGGTGGATGCCGATAAAATTACTCGTACACAAGCGAAAACAAATTTGGATTCTGCCAATGCATTACACAAACAAGGGATGGTTACCATTGGAGATGTTTATCAAGCAGAAAGTGAATTGCAACAAGCAGAATTAACTTTACAACAGGCTGAAGGCGCGTTGGCGATTGCTCAAGGCCAACTTGCCACAGCTGTGGGCTTACCCATTCAATCACCACTGAGTATAGTGAAATTACCCGAAGAAATTAATACTAAACCCATGATGCAATCGATGGATAAGTTATTAGATATTGCTAAATCACATCGACCTGATTTACTCGCCGCACAAGCTCAAGTGAAAGCAGCAGAAGCCAATATTGTTGCCGCAAGAAAACAACAATGGCCCACGATTCAATTAAGCGTACAATCGGGACAAACTTTTCCAAATAATAATTTTAGCAATAATGGACAACAAACTGATATACAGTTATCAGTAAATTTACCGTTATTTACCGGTTTTCAACAAACCTACGCTATTCATCAAGCTGAAGCACAAAAACAGCAAGCTGCCACACAACGTGATGTATTAAACAATCAAGTGGATATGGAAGTATGGCAAGCCTATTACGCATTACAGACAGCAGATAAAGCCATTCGTAGCAGCTCAGCGTTGTTACACAGTAGCATCCAAGCTGCCAAACAAGCATACGGGCAATATAAAGCGGGCGTCGGCAATATTTTATCGGTTCTTACAACTCAATCCACCGAAGCTAGCGCACGTGCACAATACATTCAAACGCGTTTAGATTGGTATACCGCGTTAGCACAGCTTGCTGCGGCATTAGGAACGTTGGATACCGCCCCGCCCCATTCAGGTTTTACTGTTCAAACATCACATCGGAGCACAATAGAGTGAGTACGCTTATTTTTCGATTAAAAAAACACCGTTGGTTTGTAGGCATTAGTGTGCTGATGCTCATCATTGTTCTGTGGTTGTCCGGAGCATTCCATCATTCAAATTCCAAAGTAACACCGGTTGTGGTTCAAGCCACCCAGGTAAAAATTCAGCCTATGCCTTTAGCTATTAGTGCACACGGAACCATTGAATCACAACAATCTGTCACCATAACGCCACAAATCACCGGTACTATAACTAAAATCGCTTTCCATTCTGGCAAGCGAGTGAAGGAAGGACAATTATTATTTGAAATTGATCCGGCGACGGCTATGGCTAATTTACAACAAGCAGAAGCGCTATTAAAACGCGATAAAGCTTTATTTGTTTCGCAGGAAGCTGACGCTAATCGTTATGCGGAATTAGTTAAACTCGAATATGTGACCAAACAGCAATATGATCAAACCAAAGCAGCAGCCAATGCACAAGCAGAAGCGCTATTAAAACGCGATAAAGCTTTATTTGTTTCGCAGGAAGCTGACGCTAATCGTTATGCGGAATTAGTTAAACTCGAATATGTGACCAAACAGCAATATGATCAAACCAAAGCAGCAGCCAATGCACAAGCCGCATTAGTAAACAGCGATGAAGCCGCGGTGAAACAAGCTAAAATTCAGTTGGGCTATACTAAAATTTTTGCGCCAGTAAGCGGAAAAACCGGTGAAGTCACCCTGCGTATTGGCGATTTGGTTACTGCTAATAGTACCACGGCCATGGTCAAGATTAACCAACTGGATCCTTTGTGGGTAGATTTTACTATTCCACAACGTCAACTACCGTCGTTGCTGCAATATAAGCGCCAAAATAAAGCAGATAAAAATCAAAAATTAGCCGTTGAAGTATTTTCTGAAGATGGCAAACATTTACTGGGTAACGGACATTTAGCATTTATCGATAATAATGTTAATCCCCAAACTGGCACGGTTTTATTAAAAGCAGAAGTACCTAATGCTAAAGAACTGTTATGGCCTGGATTGATGGTGAAAACGAATTTAATCTTAACGACTGAAGCTAAAGCTATCGTGGTGCCGATGAAAGCGATTCAAGTGGGTCAAGAAGGAAATTTTGTTTATCAAGTGATAGATCATAAAGCGGTATCGACCCCAGTCACTGTCGATCGACAAGTTGATGATTTAGCCGTCATTAGCAAAGGCCTGCGTGGTAATGAAACTATCTTGACAGTCATTCCACCCAATATGACAGATGATGTGCCGGTCAAAATCAGTGAGGCAAATGAATGAATTTATCTGAACCATTTATTCGACGTCCGGTAGCAACCACTATTTTAATGTTGGCCTTGGTCGTGTTCGGTTGGTTTGCGTATCGTTTGTTACCCGTCAATGAAATGCCTAATGTCGATTTTCCCACGATTATGGTCTCTGCTAGTTTGCCAGGCGCCGATCCTGACACAATGGCTGCAACTGTTGCAATGCCATTAGAGAAAAAACTCAGTTCGATCGACGGTATTGATAATATGACGTCCGTCAGTCGCTCTGGCAGTATGCAGATCGTTTTGCAATTTGATTTATCTAAAAATATTGACGCCGCAGCACAAGATGTGCAAAACGCTGTATCGGCTGCTTCACGAAGCTTACCAGAAGATATGCCTAGCCCTCCAACTATTCGAAAGGTCAATCCATCGGCAACCCCTATTCTCTATTTAGCGCTAACTGCAAAGCATATGTCGCTGAGTGATCTTGACCAATATGCTGAAACCTATATCGCTCAACGTTTGTCGATGGTGCAGGGTGTAGCGGATGTGAATGTGTATGGCGCCCAAGAATATGCGGTAAGGATACATTTGAACCCCCATGCATTAGCTGCGCGCGGTTTAGGGGTGGATACAGTAACTGATGCTATTCAGGAAGCCAATAGTTATCAAGCCTCCGGCACATTGCAAACATCGGCACGTTATCAATTATTAAAAGTATTTGGTCAGTTGAATAATGCCGAAGAATTTAATAATGCTATCATTGCTAATAGTGATAATGCGCCTGTTCGTATCAAAGATATTGGCTATGCCGTCAACAGCGTTGCCAATGATAAAGCCGCAACCTGGGTTGACAATCAACGTGGGATTTTACTGGCTATACAACGTCAACCTAACGCCAATACTATCGCCGTGATTCAATCGATATTTAAAGTATTACCTTCGTTAATCAAAGAGCTCCCTGGTGATGCTAAGCTTACTGTCGTTTATGATCGTTCGATTTTTATCAATTCCGCCATTAAAGATGTGCAATATACATTAATATTCACCGCTATTTTAGTGTCTGCTGTCATCTTTTTATTTTTAAGCAGCTTTTCCTCCACCATCATTATTGTCTTGGCTCTCCCTATTTCTATTATAGCGACCTTTGGCATCATGTATTTGTTTAACTATTCGTTAGATAATTTATCACTGATGGGTTTAGTGTTGGCGGTGGGGTTTGTCATTGATGATGCTGTGGTCGTGTTAGAAAACATTATGCGCTATATTGAACAAGGTTACGATAAACTCACGGCGGCATTAAAAGGCTCTAAAGAAGTTAGCTTTACTATTCTTTCCATGACCTTGTCCTTGGTCGCTGTATTTATTCCTATTTTATTTATGGGCGGCATTGTCGGGCGCATTTTTAATGAATTTGCTGTGGTTGTTGCAACTGCTATTTTATTTTCAGGTTTAATTTCATTAACCTTAACGCCCATGTTATGTAGTCGAGTTCTATCAGCCCCCTCTCCTAAAGCACATAAAAATGCATTTGAACGTGCTTTTGAAGGGAGTCGCAACGCTTATGAACGAACATTACGCTTAGCACTTAAACATTCTCGCGCCGTATTATGGGGCAGCTTGGGTATAGTCATCATTACAGCATCACTATTTATTTATATTCCGAAGGGTTTTATTCCTTCTGAAGATACTAATTTTTTGAATGGCTCAACTCAAGTACCAGAAGGTACAACTTTTGAGGATTTTATTGCGCGTCAGCAAAAAGTCGCGGCGATTATTCAACGTAATCCTAATGTCGCAACACTGGTTTCTTCAGTTGGGCAAGGATCGGGTGGCGCGATCAATGCCACCAATGGACAATTTATTATTCGATTAAAACCACGCGATGAACGTGAGGTTTCCGCGGATGAACTGATTCAACAGTTACGACCACAATTAGCTAAAATTCCGGGTATTAAAGTGTATCTTGTAAATCCTCCGGCTATTCGTATTGGCGGCATGAGCTCACGTAGCACCTATCAATATACCCTGCAAGGTACGAACTGGGACACTTTAGTACAAACAGCCACAGAGATGCAGAAAAAAATTTCCCACATAAAAGGTATTGAAGATATTAACTCAGATACACAATTAAATAACCCGCAAATTAATATGCATATATTACGTGATCGCGCAGCGAATTTGGGCGTGACACCAGCTAGTATTGAAGAGGCTTTATATTTAGCCTACGGACTAGGTCAAACGACAACCATTAGAACCTCAACCAATGAATATCAGGTAATTGTAGATATCGATCCAGAATATCAACGTAGTATTGAAAACCTGAACGATTTATATCTTAAATCCTCGAATGACAATATGGTGCCTCTTTCCGCTGTAGTTGATATCCAGCATAGCGTTGGTCCATTATCGATTAGTCATTATGGTCAAATTCCCGCAATCACGCTTTCATTCAATGTGACTCCGGGAGTGTCATTGAGCCAGGTGACCAATCAAGTCAACGCCTTGGCGAAACAGATATTGCCTTCTTCCATATATGGCAATTTTGCTGGTACCGCACAAACATTTCAAAGTTCATTTGCCAGCCTGCCATTATTGCTACTGTTTACCGTCTTGGTCATTTATATGGTGTTGGCCATTTTATATGAACATTTTATTCATCCATTAACCATATTAACAGCGCTGCCATTTGCTGCGTTTGGTGCCTTAATTGCTTTATGTTTATTTCACCAAGACTTGGATATTTACGGTTTTATTGGTTTGATCATGTTAGTCGGTTTAGTGAAGAAAAATGGCATTATGATGATCGATTTTGCGTTAGAGGCGCGTCGGAAAGATAAGCTCTCAGCGCACGAAGCGATTATCCAAGCCTGCTGTATACGTTATAGACCCATTATGATGACCACCGTTGCAGCTATTTTATCCGCCCTGCCTATTGCTATCGGTATGGGCGCCGGCGGAGAAACACGCCGACCGTTAGGGATTGCGGTTGTGGGTGGATTGTTAGTGTCACAACTGCTAACCTTATATGTAACACCAGTTTTTTATGTACAGATTGAGAAGTGGATGGAGAGGAAAAAATTGTCATGTCTAAACTGAAACGGATTTTAATCACTGGAGCGCGGTCGGCTGTTGCGTTGGACCTCGCACGTCACTTTCATGCAGTCGGTTGTGATGTTTACATGATGGATACCTGGCCTACCACATTGAGTCACTACTCGAATGCAGTGAAATTATATTTATCTGCTCCCAGTCCTCGCTTTGAAACACAAGCATTTATTCAAAAGTTATCTAACACGATAAAAAAACATAAAATTGATATATTAATTCCTACTTTTGAAGAAACACTATATATCGCACAATATCGTCACCAATTACCCACCGATCAATGCACCGTATTCTGCGCTTCATTTGATGCGTTGCATAAATTACATCATAAATATGATTTTCAGCAGCGTTTGAAAGAGCATGGCATTGCTAGCATACCCACACAACTTCTCACATCAATATCACAGTTAGAACAAGTCAGTATGCCCAAACCCTATATTGTTAAAGCGTGTTATTCGCGAGCAGCACTAGGCTTTTATACCATTAAAGAAAATTCTACTTTGCCTGTGATCACCGCAAGCGAAAATAACCCTTGGGTAGCGCAGCAATTATTAGTCGGAAAAAAATATTGCACTTACAGTGTCTGTCAACAAGGTCGCGTTCATGCGCATGTGACTTATCCAGTCAAAATAGCGATTGATGGTAGCTCTTGCATCCTATTTGAAGCGATTCATCATGCTGCAATTACTCAATGGATAGACAATTTTGTTAGTAAAGAAAACTATACCGGACAAATCGCTTTTGATTTTATTGAAACTGCAGAGGGTCTTTATGCCATTGAATGTAATCCACGCTCTACTAGTGGCGTGCATTTATTTCCGCACACCACAAAACTAGCGCAGGCCTTTTTAAATGAAGATAATGAGCGCTTAAATCCACCTTTGGGTGTACGTCGTCAAATCATTGCCGGAATGTTGATGTATGGCTGGCGAACCAGCTCTTCACCCAATTTTTCTTATTTTGTAAAACATTTTTTCTCTTCATCTGATGTTGTTTTTGATCATCGTGATTTATTTCCCTTTATCATGCAACCCAAGATGATAATGAGGATATTATCTGAAGCTCGGCGCTTGAAATTGTCATTACCCGCTCTATTTAATCACGATTTAGAGTGGAATAATGAGATTAAAAATGATACAATTGCCCTATCGACTGAGGATATACGGGATTAAATCTTATGAGTCATAAACATTTGATTAAAAAAATTCACCAAAAACTGGGAATTCCCGTTGATTATGCTGAAAAACGGCATTTATCTATCCAACCGCAAGCAACCCGTCTAGTCAATATCCTTTCGAATCAACAAGATAGAATTTTTCAATTAGCGCCAGAAACAGCAAATGCTTGGCAAGAAATGTATACCGCCGCGCAGCAAGAAGGCGTTACGTTGATGATTGGTTCCGCTTTTCGTAGCTTCAAATACCAAACTCAAGTGATTGAAAATCGCATGGCGAAAGGACGTTCCTTAGACAACATTTTACAATCGATCGCCGCCCCGGGTTATAGTGAGCATCACACCGGTCAAGCAATTGATATTATTACGCCTGATTCTGAACCTTTCTCTGAATCTTTTGAATCAACCGCTGCATTCCGTTGGCTGCAAGCTAATGCCGGGACATTCGGCTTTAAAATGTCATTTCCACGTGATAATCCGCATGGTTTTGTTTATGAACCTTGGCATTGGCGGTTTAGTGAGTCGAATAGCAAGTGACATACCTTACACAGCCACTGTAACCTGGATGAAGCGAAGCGGAACCCGGGATGATTTGACCTTGTGCCACGCAAGTCTCTCGTGAAGACGCTGTAAATACGTCCCTGTACGCTCAGGTTCGGCATCCCTGCCTCACATGCTTCACTCAAGACTTCGATAGCACAAGGTCACAATATTCCAGATTTCACAGCCTGGATGCTGTCATGCCAGCGAAGGCAGTACAATTTGTATATTTTCGTCGTCCTGCGGCTTATCCGCGGGACGACGAGATTAGAAAATTTTTCATCTTTCTTCTTGCGCTTTAAAAAAGTTGACTATACTTAAAAAACCTTTTCAGTAATGTCAGCCCAAAAAACTACCAGCGAGGAAGAAAAAATGCAAAATATACTTACTCATAACTATTCCCCAATAAACGCAAATTCGCAATATGAAAATATCAATATCTTATCAGAAAACACTTATTCAAGTTTAGATGCATTGCATGACGATATCTGGGAAAGATGGATTAACCGTAAACAAAATGGAGCGAACATAGATATGCTACTCAGCGACGTCACTACACATACTTTAAAAAATTATGCTAACTTTCTTCGCATGAAAGCTAAAATGGCAACATTCAATTCCATCTCATTGCATTTCGATTTAATAAAATTTCGCTGCAAAGTTTTAGATATCATTGCACAGCGTGATAGAAACGGAAATTCAGTTATTGGTTATCGTTGGTAATCGGCTTGCGTCCTCAAGTCCGTGGCCTGGATTCCGCTTTGCGACATCCAGGCTATCTATTTTACGAAACTGGCGGAAAACCGAATTGATTTGGGCCCTTTGTGCCTTCTAGCACTAGAAAAACTAATACAATAATGCCACCCACTACCGGAATTAAGCTCAATAATAGCCACCCTCCACTACGATCGGTATCGTGTAAACGTCGTACAGCAGCGGCTATGGTTGGTAAAAAGAAAACGGCAAAAAGTATAAAAACTAGAACAAACGATAAGTTATTGCTAGTAGAATGAGTAATTGCACTTACTATTCCGCCAATAAATTGTACGATAAACTGCAGCATTGTAGAAAACAGTATAAACCACCAATATTCCGAGCGTGAAGCTCTGCCAGTAAAGTCAGTATATTTATTAAAACACGTTTTTATTGATGTTTGAAAATTCATAAAATCCCCTTTTGTATAAAGTAAATCCATTTACAGTAAAATTGTACCGCAGGTCTTCTCTGAGAGCAATGTAAAGCTACGACTGCCTGGGATCAAAACCTTCCCGAACTGCATCGCCAAATAAATTAATTGCTAAAACTAAAACAAACATAAATACAAAAGCCGCTGCCAGTGGCCACCAAACGATGGGATCCCGCGCTAACTCCAAACGAGCGCTGTCGATCATATTACCCCAACTCAGTGTTGAAGGATCGACGCCCACGCCAACATATGTTAAGACAGCCTCAGCAAGGACTAAGGCGCTAAAATCCAAAACGACCGAAACAACGATAATATGTAATATATTAGGCAAGATATGTTCAATTAAAATGCGATGTGATTTAGTGCCTAATGTACGTGCTGCTAATACAAAATCCATTTCTCGTAATTTTAATGTTTCTGCGCGCAAAACTCGACAAAGTCCAGTCCAGCTGGTTAAACCTAAAATTAAACAAAGTAAGACTAAACGCAAATCAGCACGTTGAGTAACGGTTGAAAATAAGCTTGGGTGAGTGGCAAGATAAATTTGCATAGATAATACCGAGGCAACAATCAACAATACGCTGGGAATTGAACTGATAGTGGTATAAATATATTGGATAATGTCATCAACACGACCACCGCGATAACCCGCCAGCATCCCTAAAAAAACAGCAAAGGGTAATGTAAATAAAGTGGTGAGACTACCTATCAACAAACCTGTTCGAATGCTTTTTACAACCTGATAAAATACATCACTACCCACTTTATTAGTCCCAAATATATGGTAATGATGACACAGTAACAGCATAGTGAGAATTATAATATTCAACGCGCTAATGGTTAAAATAGCGGTACGCCAAGGAAATTGTGTTTGCCCTCGCCCTATACGTCGACTTGCCTCAGCAAAAGAGACTTGCCATTGCCAAACACAAAAAAATAAAATAACTCCATAAAAAATTAAATTGAGTCCCATCGCCAGCGCAAATGCCATTGATGCACGTTGCGCAACATCTACATTACGCGCTTGACTCGAATTAATTCCCATGGCTACAGACTGTAATTTTGGATAGCGATTAGCATAGTTTCCATTTGCTGTATGAACCCATTCCTTCGTATAAAGATGTGTCGAGAAAGGCGCAGAATAGGTCACTTCGGTTGATTTATCTAGTGGCGACATTATCATATCCAATACACTGACCGTGGTCGCTGAATATTGCACGGCTTGATTGGGCGATACACTAAGCCGTTGAATAAAGTGTATCGAATCAAGAATGCCGACACTCGCATAAACACTCAATATAATTAAGCTAAAAACTGCTACCGGTCGTTGAAATATACGCATCCAGGCCTGTTGCCAATAAGGTTTCTTAAGCATCCGTCGAATAACGATAATAGACATAAAAACAAATAGATAAATGAATATATCTGATAATAAAAAAACGGGTTTATAGGCAAGCATCATATTATTCTAACCTTACTCGAGGATCGACCAGCGTATAAGCGATGTCCGTCATGATTAATCCTACAATATATAATACAGAACCTAAAAATACTGTGGCTCTTACAATCGCAAAATCTTGATTTTGAATAGCATCGATGGTGTAACTTCCTAATCCTGGAATTGCAAAAAAAGACTCTAATAACAAACTTCCTAAAAATAAACTAGGAATCACTACAACTATACCTGTTAAAATGGGAAGCATGCCATTTTTCAATACGTGCTTAAATAAAACCGCCATTTCACTTAAGCCTTTCGCGCGTGCAGTACGAACGTATTCTTTATTGATTTCCTCTAAAAAAATAGTTCTATACCAACGAGTGCCAGCGCCAACTCCACTGATAACCGCGATAATAGCTGGCAGCAATAAAAAATGCCAAGCCACAAGCCCAGACTGATAACCAGAAATAGGAAATAATCGTAATATTTTCGCAAATAAATATTGCCCTCCAATGATATAAAATAATCCTGATATGGACATCAACATTACACAAATTAGCACGCCAGATAATTCCAATGCTGTTTGGCGAAACACAATAAGTAATAATGAAAATACAATATTAGTAAGCAAGCCCAAACCTAGTGCACCCGCAGCTAAAGCAAAGCTAGGCCACATCCGCTGAGAAATATCGGCATTGATATTACGACCTTGATCTGAATTTCCAAAACTAAATGCAAATAACGCTAACGATTTTTGATAAAACAGGGTCTGTGTTATGTGTGTAATACCGGAAGCTTCTGAATTATAAAACATCGGGAGATTATATCCATGCGATACTTTCCAGGTTTGGATCATGGCAGGCGTCACATATTTTTGTCCCAGTTGTGCTCGAGCCATATCATCTGGTGAGTTAACTGCGAAAAATAAAACAAATGTAATTAAATTAATGCCCAATAACACAGGTATCGCGTATAAGATCCTTCGTATTATATAATTCCACATAAACTACTTCCTGTTAATTTTTCTTGGTGGCTGATGCTGTATGCGGCCATATTTATATGCGAATGGCACCACGCTCAATAACAATAATACGATGACGATCACTAAACTACCCCAATGCGGTTGATTCCACTCTCGTTGTAATTGTGCCCTTTTTTTCGGATCAATTTTAATATATTTTAACGTATTGTTTGCCATGGTATTTAATTTTCCAGGGATAACCCATGGTTGCATTAGCGCATAAGTTTCGGCGTTAAATGCACCAAACCAAGGTGTATCTTCTTGAAAGAGTTGATTCATCTGATCCACAATCGCTTGTCTTGCTGGGCCATTAGGCATTGAGCGCATCTGTTCAAACAGTTGATTAAATTGTGGGTTATTATAATTACTTGCATTTTCTCCGCCTCCTTTAACTTTACTATTGGGGCCATAGAGTAGAAAATAAAAGTTTTCTGGATCTGGATAATCTGCCGACCAACCCCAAAAAAACATTTGTGCGTTACCTGTGCGCATTTTTTCCTGGAACCGATTATAGTCAGTATCATTAATAATTAATTGTATGCCCAA
>CAZULF010000027.1:0-21966 GCA_964621215.1 uncultured Legionellales bacterium
TGCTCGTAGGTGTTTTAGTTAACTCATTAGCATATCCGTAATTGTAAATTTTAATTTTATCTTTGTTCACAACGGCAACAGACATACCGCCAACATTATTTTCCTTCATAAAAGTAGAAATGAGCTGATCTACTTTTTCGTTTGAAGTTGCATATACAGTGGTTTGCAGTAGTAACCATAAAACAAATCCTGTAAAGATTTTAAGTTTATGCATGATTGTAACTCTTCTGTGCGTGTGGCAATTCAAATATGGCATATATTAGCTTACGCGCTATAAAAACTCTACCAATTTTTAAACAATCTTATTTTAAAAATGCTAATATTACGCAAGTTCCGATCCTAACGAAGAAATTTAAGAGTTTAACGCCTCTTATAACAGGCGTTAAATAAGTTAACGCTTGTTATAAGAGACATTAAACTGATGAGGAAATTAGTATGAACATTGTTAAAATTATTAGTAATCTTTTTTCAAAAGAAAAACCTTGGCCTGTATTGCAGCAAGAATATTTAATTAAAGATGGCGATCGGGTGTTGGCGAAAATAAGCCAACCTTATCAAAACGATCAATTTTGGTTTAGCTTTCTTTTAGTGCCGCTAGTCACCGATGAGTCTACATTAACACAGCTTTATTCTGATGAATTCTGGCGAGGAAAAACTATTCAATTTATCGAAATAGAAAGTCAAAAAGCTGTCAGTTTTGAGTTGGCTTTTATGCTTAATGATGACGATGAATTAATTGACTCACTAGAAGCCCATCCTGAACGAGTGATGCTACGAGGCCCCTATTCACCAGGAACTTCGACCCACTAATCGCTTTTCGCATATCGTTGTTGCAGCTGCTCTCGCTCTCTTGGATTTGAAATTTCTTTTATGATTTCAGGGAAAACCTTAGCAAATTTTTCGGGAAATCCGGCATAAATATCGTCTAATAAAACTTGTTTTTGGTAGCGGTTAATATGCGGATACATACCTTTTAGCATATCAATGATTTGCTCTGCCGACATTTGTTTATAGGTATTAAACGTCACAGCTCTTAGCTCTTCGTCCGAAAAATGTGCTTGAAATGCTGGCATTATCACTTGCTCTTCTTGGAGTAAGTGCGCAAAATAGTCTATCATATAGGCTGTATAGGCGAGATAGAATTGTTCACCGCGATTATGCTGTTCGTCTTCAGAAATGTCCGCTTCTAATGCCGAATCTAACATTTCACCTAACTGTTTTAATTTTTCGTCCAAGATTTTATGCTCATTTACCATTTGTTGAAAAAGCAGCGGTTCTTTTTCTTGTATTAATGGATGATAAACCTTATCTTCGTGAGCTGCGTGCAGATCCAATAATCTTACAACGTCCACAAACTCTTTTTTCAAATTAGATGTTTGTTCAGGATCATTAAAATCCGTCTTCGCAATAACGGTTTCAAAAGTACTCAAAAATTGCCGCATAAATCTGTGTACGTGCGAATAATAATTTTTACGCATATTGATAGTTCCTCATTTGAAGGATATAAAATTTCCGCACCAAATAAAAACCTGTTTCGCAAAAAATCGTCGTCCCGCGGCTTGTCCGCGGGATCCAGAACGCATCGACATAACCTGGATCCCGCAAATAAATCGCGGGACGACGAAGACTCTAGAAATTGTCTGGTTTAGGGATGTAGAATAACAAATATAGGCTCAATTTGCCATTCATTGAGAAATTAGCCTTTACTTGATTAATCAAAGCCATCGATTAACATCGCTCCAAACCTGCCATATTTGCCCGACTGTTAATCCTGTTACTCTTTTGCTATATGATTTACTCCACATAACTTTCTCCTATTTGATCAATATATTCAATGCACTATTAAACTGCCCGCGCTTTGAAGTGAGTTTTTTAAAAAATAAATCTGCGATAATATACGGATCACCTTCCGAATTTGCATGATAAGGAATTAAACCACTCTCGCACGCTTGTGCTAAATCATCAAGCTCCGTCAATCTCTTATCCGAATTAGATAAACCATATAAAATGGCTTTGAGTGGTATTAATACCTGACCGAGAGATGATCGTTAATCAAGTCCATTATTTTGGATGTTCGCATCTCCAGGTAATAGAAATAAAGTTATAATACTGACCGTGCACTATCAAATTGCTGCTGTAAAATTTCACTACGTTCCTGGTCAAATCTTTGCAAATCTTGAGTTACCGGTAGAAATCCAAACCGAGACATAGAAGTAACAAAATTTCTCATTTCCGTGGTGTGCAGGCTCGTCACGCTTTCAATGCCTACCCTACTCTGCTTCATCACATTGTTAATTTTTTCTTTCGCTTCCTCTACTACGAGACTTACTCGTTCTTGTTCCCTCTGTGCAGCATCCGCAACAACTTGATTCAAATACTCAGATGGGACAATCAGCGGAGTATCATCGTTTGTTGAGTTGTTTCTTTCTGGTGAGCCATTAGCTTTTTCCATCATTTTTACCCTCGTGTTAATCTCTTTATATATCTTTTCTTTTTATTTTTCTTATCTTGCAGCAGGACTGTATCAATTACAAGATAAACGTATTTTTCCCTAGATCTTTATCTAAGCATTTATTCAATAAACTAATCATCGCATTTTGCTCAACCGCCTCCAAATGCGCAAAAGTTTTTTGATATACACCCTCGCGTAACATATGTGTTTCAGTTTGAACGCGTTTACCTTCCACCGTTAAGAACAATTGATAGCTACGATTATCTTCGGGATCTCTTTGTCGAGATAATAATCCTTTCTGCTCTAACTCTTTGACCTTACGCGTTATTTGGGCTTTATCTTTACCTAAACTTATTACTAAAGTTTGTAAACTCATACCGGGCTGACGGTATATCAACGATAAAATCGTAATATCCGGGGGAGCTATTTTATAGCCCTGGTCTTTTAAAGCTTGACTAATTCCATGCCTTACCTCTTTTACAAGTGTGCTAAATAATAAAATCAGCTCATGAGAAACTTGTGTTTGCATAAGCATTCCTCTGCGCAATAATTTAGTTGACAAAGTCAACTATCGTGGTTATTATTTTGATAGTTGATTATATCAACCAATTACCGTATCTAGCAACACCTACGTAAGTAATATTATGAAAAACCTTAAATTTGCCAGTGTATTAGCGATGGTTACCGCCTTAGGTCCTTTTGCGCTTGATACTTATTTGCCCGCATTTCCGCAGCTGGCATCTTATTTCAGGAGTGGATTTTAACTAACTCTTCATTTATTTATCAACAGTGGTTTGGTGTGTCTGACTTTACTTTTTCGTTATTTTTTGCTGGCAATATAGTAACAATGGCACTATTTAATATAATTAATCGAATATTGTTGCAACGACTCCAGCCAATAAATATAATTTTTATCGGCATTATATCGCAAGCATTAGCAATACTGGGACTGACAATAAACACTCTGTCAGATTGCAGCATACTATACTTCGCCCCGACTTTGATGTTGTCTATTGGGGCATTGGGCATAATTATTCCTAATACTCAAGCGTGCTATTTACATTATTTCAAAGAGAATAGCGGCACTGCATCCGCATTAATGGGAGCGATACAATTAATAATTGCTGGAATTATTAGCACCATGTCTACTTTTATAGCCCATGAGACTTTACTGCCTATCATACTGACGATGGATCTATGTTCGTTGGTTTGTCTCACTGTGATTTTTAAGAGAGGAACTCTTTTAAATAAAATTATCGCGCTGAGCGATAACGGTCAGCCCGATCGAATTAATAAAAATACTAAGATACAATAAGCTTAAGACAAATGAGAACCGCCGTTGTTTATCAAAGGTAAAAAAATGTCGCATGAAAACAGAATTAAGTCCTTCTTTGCAATCCTCAATTAATTGCTTGCTCCTATTAGGACTAAGGTTACCGCCTATTTTAACAACAATGCCACCGATGCCAACTAATTGGTTACTATTATCATAAATTTTAAATGATTTATCCTTGATCCAATGCGCCGTTGCATTTGATTCGGCATCAATAACCTGGTAAGTTACCTCTCTGCCAGCCTCAGATTTACGCATTTCAAGCCGTTCTTGCTGGCTATAACGGTCAATAATCATTCTTTCAAAACAAGCTTTGGGATTATTGTATTACTATTCTCGATATCGATATATCCAACCCAAAGTTCGAAAATTTAACGATTTTTTCTTAGCTGGATAAAAGATCACATTTTCAGCTACATGGCACTTATATCATCAGTTTTCTGGTAAGTAAATTAACTGATGTAGGCCCAGCATAATCGAATTGTCACCTTTCCATAATGTACTAAAAGTAAAAAATTTGCTATTCTTCGCGCATGGATTGTTTCTAACAAAGATGTAATTAAGAGGAAAAATCATGACACGTCAAGTTCGTCGTATTGTTACTGGTCATAATGGAGAAGGTCAATCGACCGTTATTTCTGACAGAAAGGCACATAATATAACCACGCCGATTCCTGCAGTACCTGAGTTTACCTTAATTAATTTATGGCGTAGCGATTCATCGCCTGCCGATGTAATACAAAATAGTGACCCTACTTTGCAACCCGTGCCGTTGAGTCCTCCTGCCACAGGCAGTGTTTTACGCATGGTCGATTTTCCACCTGAATCGACTTACATTCATCATCTCACTGATGAATTACGAACACAGGCTTGGGCAGCCATGCAAGCAAATGAATTTGCGGATCCCGCACAAAAGCCGGTTCATCCATTGATGCATCGCACACCTACCTTAGACTATGGCATTATTCTTGAGGGTGAAATTTATTTAATTTTAGATGACTCTGAGCATTTAATGAAAACGGGCGACGTTGTTATTCAACGTGCCACGAATCATGCTTGGAGTAATCGTTCAGATAAAATTTGTCGTGTGGCGTTTATTTTGCTGGATGCAGCCAAGCAGTGAACAGACTCTATGTGATATTTGATGATTCGAAGCAATTACTGATCCTCATGAAACCTATCTGTTTTACCTTAATTATATTTGGGAGTAGATAAATGCAGCACTATGATAACTTTGCAGAAAGTATGGAAAAATTATATTATTCAAATAGTAATGAAAAAACAATACTGACCTCATTGATACATCAAATATTAGATAAAAAAACGTTTAATCATGGATTAGATATTGGTGCTGGCCAAGGGCTGATTACTCAACCATTAGCTGATCGTTGTCAACAGCTAACCTTAATCGAGCCCCTGATTGAACATGCAAATTTATTAAAAAAGAAATTCATTCATTCCAATGTTTATCCGGGTTTATTTCAGAATTTTCAAACTGATGCGCTGTTTGATATCATTCTTTGCGCTCATATGCTGTATTACTTACAGCCCGCTGAGTTGATACCAACGTTGCTGCGCATGGTAAAATTACTCACTAAAAATGGTATGCTGTTACTCATCAATGGTGAGGTAGATTTTATTTTCTCTATTTTTTCTTCTCAATTAAGTCAGCAGTTTAAAGTAACGTTACCCAAGACAAAGGAGATCGTCCATATATTATCTCCTTTCGGAAAATGTGAAATAATAACCAGCCCTTATGATAAAGTTTTTTTCAATGAACAAGAAATGTTATCTTATTTGGCACAATATTTAACTGTAACTGAAGCGGATGTTTTATCCTGTCCTGCAGAGTTAGCACAATTCAAGAATTTGTTAAAATGGGATGAGTCAAAAATCACGTTAACCCATACTAATAGCCTTATTTGTTTTAAAAAAGGATAATCAGTTAACGTGTTATACGACCACAAAACCAAAGGATCTTATCAATGAGAATACTTATTTTATCCGCAGTCGCAAGTGAGATTGATGCGTTACAAGCGCGATTTCATCTGACAACTAAGTTTGTCAATACACTAAGATATTTTCACGGTGTTGCTAATTCTCACGAAATTTATCTTGCTGTAACAGGTATTGGAACAACTCGAGGAGCCGTTACAGCAACAATACTTTGCCAAGAAATCAAACCCGACATTCTTTTTTTTATGGGCACAGCCGGAGGATTATTGCCAGGACAAAAATTAGGGGACATCGTCATCGGAAAAGAAATTGTTGATATAGACTTAATCCATTTACCGACAGTATTAGAAAATACACCTTTTTCACCGGCCCTATTTGAACCCCACGGCGAAGAACCTCTTCAATTGAAATTTCAACCCCATCCTCTTCTATTGCAACGTTTATTGATGCTTGATAACTCGGATACGTATTCCGCTATTATTGCAACCAGCAATACTTTTCCTGCACCTAAAGAAGCATTGCAAACAATGAAAGAATTGAATTGCACCGCCATTGAAATGGAAGGTAGCGGCATTCACTATGTTGCACAACTTTATAATATTCCCATTGGTATCATCCGAATTATTAGTAATAATCTTGACGCTGATGGGAATGATTTGGGTACTAGCCCAGAAGGATTACAATTTTGTGCAACACGATTGGCTGATTTTATGGAACTTATTTTGGATAAGAGTGAGGCGGAACTGACTGGGTGGGTGGCAAATTAAGCACGCAAAAAACTGCTGTCCTAAAGGGTAATTGTTGCTCCAGTTAAATTGTATTATCAACTAGCTGCCACTTCATTCTCAAATTAAACAAGTTCCCGGTTTATTTGAATAATAGTGATACCAAGAACCAATATAATAATTGCCTGGCACGGGTAGAATATAGATTTTTCTACTTTAATTTAAATCTCAATTTTCAAACGAGATATCATCAACTAACTGCTTTCATTATTTTATTCACAGATTCTTCAACAAATAATTCATCGTGACTATTGACAAATGAACGCCTTTAATCCAGCACTTAATTTTCCTTTCCTATTAAGTGATTTAAACTGCTCTGCATTGGTGCTTTGCATTAAACGATACTGCCCTAATGAGTCATAGATGAACCATAATTTTTTAGCTAATGAATATGTTTCCAGCAACGCCTCTTTATTTTCAAATTCTAGCCAACTTTCAAAATAAGCATTCTGTAGCGCTTGATATGTAAAATCAGTTTCTTTAAACGAATAGTGAAATGCAGCTTTGTCTATACAGGTAATAACAGAAAAAAATGGATGAGAAATAACGACCTCGCCTAAATCAATAATTGTCATACGATGTGCCTCGTCTGCCATCAGAATATTATTGTCGTGAAAGTCACAATGATCTAACGTCTCTGGTATATTACGCTGAGATAAACGTTCACATAGCGATGCAACTGTAGCTTGAAGAGCGCGTAAACTATTAAGCTCGTCTATTGTTATACCATCTTCTATCAACATTTCCTTTTGTTGAATTAATTGGAGATAAAGCGATGGCAGCTTGTCTAAGCGCCAATCAGGTACACCAAGATTAAAAAACAAATCTAGATGGTTAATTACAGCATGCTGGATCTCACTATATTTTCGCAATCCTTCACAGAGCAGATCCGATCGAAACCCGTTCTTAAATAATGCACGTAATGGATTTCCCGCATCTTTCATTAAAAAACAGTTTAACTCTTTGTTGCTAGCAAGTACCCGTGGGACATTCACATGAAATTGTTGGTATAAAATACCTATAACGTCAGGCTCCATCGCTAGTGCTGAAGGCATTATTTTCAGATAAATATAACCCAGCGAAGTAGAAAATCGTGTTACATGAGACCATGGCGTTGTTTGGACATCTTCCGCTAGTCCATTTAAGATATAGCCCTGCGCCGAAAGGTATTCGCCTGCCCACACTAAACTAGCGGCTGTATTTTGCATATTAAATCCCTTTCCTTTAAACCGATTTTAAAGCTCTTTTTTTATTAAACGCACCTTCTGAATCAATATAAAAAAGGCCAGCTCTCATGCATTTAATGAAGACTATCTATTATTTAATACCATTTTTATTTCCCTATAACCTTTGGTTAAAGCTTTTGTATCACCATTGTAATATTATTTTATCATCTGATCCATCGATATCGCTTCTCTGGCTAATGCCTCTTGCAGATACTGGCCGAAAGCCTTTGATGGCTTTGCTTCCCAACTAAGAATAGCGGGAGTTTCATAGGAGTGGTGTTGTAATATCCACGCTTGTAATGGTGTAAGTAATGCCGCTGAGGTTTTGAAAAGTAAATAATATTCTTTTGCTTTTTCTATTTGGCCTTGCCATATATACAGCGAATGTCCTTGTGATAGAATATTCACACAAGCTGCTAATTTCGCTTGTAATGCACCTTGCGCTAACTCCTCCGCCTCTGCTAAAGAACTGACTGTGGTATATAGCAGCATTGTGCTAGAGACTTCTTCTGGTATTATTGTACTCATAGGGACTCCTATTGGGCAGTTTACAGTTGTTGACGACCCCTCTTACAAGAATGAAGATAGGCAATTCGCTACCCCTCCCGTTTGAAGCATAAATCAGTTTAATACTATGAAACCTCGCTATATAACCCAAACTTGACGTCTTCTACTAAGTCTGGCGCATGTTTTTCTTTAAATTTTTTAATGTACTCTGTAGAACAATGAACATCAAACGCAGCTTTATCCTTGAAGCGCTCAATCATTAACACTTTATTAAGATCCTCTAAATCACGGTGCATTTCATAGCGCAAACACCCCGACTCCTGTTTCGTTAATGGAATTAACTTAGAGAGTTCTTCAATAAGTTTTTCAACCCTGTTGGGTTTGGCTGTAAATTCAGCGGTACATATTAACTCTGTAGACATTTCTTATCTCCTCGTATGGTCATTACGTACACTTCGAACAAATAATTAACTTTAATACTGAATAGTTATGAGAGTGCATAAAAGTTTAAAATAACGTAATATTCACTCGAGCATTTTTATGTATCAGAAACCTAACTAGGCGAGGAGTCTAACTATCATGACAAATACCACAACGATTATAAGCGATACATCTTCGGGCATAACCCCCATATACGCATCATCTATTCCGTTTGTGCCTCCGTTAGGTAGTTATGCTGTAGCATCGCCTAGTAATCGCCAACAACGGCGTGCGCAAGAGGCCATGCAGCGTAAAAAATCTAAAGCGGAGCATCGCCAGCCGCAGGTATCTGCAGTACATTCTTTAGTACCACGTCATCAGCGATATGCGCGTCATCGATCAGTCAGCCCAACTCCTCCTGCATTACTTGATAATGCGACTAATACTGTCATCCAGGGAGTGCAGACACTGTATAACAGTGCCGCTGCTTGGTTAAGTACTTTTTTTAGTGCTCAAACCGTAGCATCCTCAAGTGATTGCGATGTTATTACGACGCCGCTTGATAGTCAACAAATAGAAGAATCTTGTGTCACGTTGACAAATACAACTGCGACTAATAGTTCAATTATGACAACAAAGAAGTCGTACTCTGGTTCTGATGCTCCTTTAACCACACAAAACGCATCGCTTACGCATTGTTTGCTTACTTCAAAAACTTCCGGCGATGCTATTTTGTTTAATCAAACGCATCTTGAAGACAGTCAAGTATTAGCAAAAGCAGGTGGAATAACAATTAGCGGAAGTAATATAACTAATGTGAACATGACGTCACATGATTACCCTATTAAATTAGATCGCACTGCTTTGTATAGGGCCAATTTTTCATCTTCAAATCAATTGATTATGTCAGCGGTACAAGCACGAAATTCAGTTTTTACATTATTTCAAGAACTCAAAAGTGATGATTCCCATGTGACAATAACAAACAGCACATTGCAAGATAGTAGCGTGGGCGTTAAACAAACTTTTGCTCGCTTAATAGAGGTAACCCTAAACCAAATCATTGCTCGAAACACCACTTTTTTTGGTGGTTTTTATAATATCCAAAACTCCCTCTTTCCTACTCCAGTAGAAATATACAATGGGCAAATAGGCGCTGCAGCAGGTAACATTTTTTCAACTGTTTTGCTGAGTTCAAAATCGGATTATTTTACTGTGCTAGGAGCACGCGCCTCTTATTGGAGCGAGAAAACACATCAAGTCAGTTGCGATCCTACACATCAATTTTTAGAACAACAACCTGCAAAATACACTAAGTTCGTAGGTATCATATTAGCTGCCAATGGTAGCCATTGTATTCAAATCAATCCTGAAATCGAAGCCGACATTGACGTATTACGAAACTATTTTGGTGGTGAGCTTGATGTGTCAGACGTTATCTTTAACCCTAAAATACGTATAGAGACCCAGAATATAGATCTTCTAATAACACTCAGTATCTCGTTCGGAGTACTAGTCTTACTACTAATAGTGTGTCCAATAGCAATCGCCTATGGCTGCTCAACGTGGGCTAAATACCAAGAGAAAACGCAACCAACTGAAGATAGCACATTATTGGCTACTTCATCGCCAGCCACAGAAAGCTGTTTTAATACCGTTGCCAGGAAGCTATATACATTGTTTGAGAATAGTGCGTCTCAATCTCAACAAGGAGATGTACAGCATCAAGAGTTATCCAGTATTAATCTCGATAACAGTCCATGATTAGGAGCAAACAGAAAAAAGGCATAACAAGTAACAATGCAACTATTTTTGCTGGATTTCTCATAATGATGAAAATACAGTTTAGATTAATAATAGAAAAATTTAATAGATTCATAGAGTATTCCTGCTCTCGCTATTTTAAAATAAATTTTTCATACGTCGTAATAATCGTAGGATGCTGATCTGTGTAAGCATCCCATACTGACCTGCCCCATTCTGTTATCTGTTTAATATGATCAGATGCATTTTTTGTTTCTAGAATATCGAGTATTGTTTTCCAGTTTGCTTCCCGCAATTGAAAAATTGCGGGCCAGTCATGCTTGTTTTCAGTTGCTTTTTTCAAAAAATTCAAGACCATGTTGGTAGATAATTTTTTTTCAAAATAAAGATAAAGAGAGATAATATGCAAGTTACTAGATTGTCTAGCGCGTCTATCTTGTTGATCACCAATATGCTGTGCAAGATAAGCATCCACGGTAATGCGATGGATTTTGAAAAAATCCGGATTAGTAAATTCTTGAGCGAGAAGATTAGTATATACGTGCCAACAAGCTGGGATTGCTCCAACATACGGGTGTGAAATACTATGTTCAGCTGTAGATTGAAAATAATCTAAACAACCAAAGCATTGTTCTGGTTTATACATAAGGCTTATTACCCATGATAAAAATACACATAAAACCCCTGATATTCTAGCATTCATTAGTTGTCCCAAAGAGTGATAAATCATCTGGCTAGCAATTAAGGGCTTTAAACATTTTTAAATTCCTAATTTTCTATTCATCACCTCAACAGGATGAAATTGTCTATACCGTGTATCGTACATTTTTCCAAAAAACTTATTATACTATAGATTCAAATCGTTTCATATTTGAGTTTGCCACTAGTCACTAACTGTCATTTAAAAAGGAAACCCCGCATTGCGTGAGTTTGATAAGTATATAACCCGTTGGGCATTAATACCTGAAGGTGAATTCATATGCAGTTGCTCAGATAGCTTTTTCTGCTCTGAACGAGTGAAGACATCCCCGTTATAGAGGCGTTGATTTACCTTAGCGATTTATGCTGACTTGCTATCAAATTTATATCTTAATGAAATCATTAATCTTTTAACGGTTGTTTAGACTAAAGCTTGTTCAAGATTATCTCCTGTGGTAGCATTATGATCGAAACGAGGAGAGATATATGTTATCACTACAACAACAGCAATTATTCATATCATTAACAGAAAATAAAAGTAATCCTGGCACCCTTAAACAACTCATTGAGCAATTTCAATCAACTACCTCAGAAAAATTAGATACCGCTTTTCTCGCATATGCAAGCTCGGAATGGGAAGTTGAAATAGTAGAATGTTTAATAAACGACTTTGATATTTCACCCAATCCCCGTTTAACGGATGAAAATGATAATAACCCTATTCAAATATCTCCCTTGTTTTTAGCCTCTCAAGAAGAGACAAACAACGAACGTCAAATAAAGACCGTACAAATTTTATTAGCGCATGGAGCTACTTTAGAAAATTATTCAGATGAGGATGTAGCTAAAATATATAGAATTGCAAGGAATGAATTACCGCCTAGGCAAACACCTAGTTTTTTAAGTAATCGCATTGCATTAATAGATGTTGATGAGACCTTAGCTTTAACGCAAGGAGGTATGGGACCTAGCTCTCTTGATTGGTATTTGAATTCAGAACTTGTTAAAGCCCTCAAAAGAACTGGTTATCTCGATATTTATTTTGTAACTAACTATAATCCCCTCCATATCCCACAAACGCCCCAAGACTGGAAAAATGGTGCGCCATCACGCTTATATTTAAAGCAGGAATTAATAAAGCAAGGATTCAACGTGCATGGGGTCGTAATACCTGGAGATCTTATGTATAGGCGGGGTCCTGGAGCAGATTATCAAGATAACGTCGAACCAATCGAACAAGCTGTTATGGATGGCAAATCATTAAAGATAAACGAAAAATACGATCCGAATTTTTTAAAGATAGCAACAAATGATAAGCGAAGAAAAGATGCCAGTAGAACAACTAATATAAAAGGTCTTTTGTTTAAATATCTTTTGAAAGAAATTCCAGAATTACAAGGAAAAATTTTTATTTTTATCGATGATAGCAAAGGATATCTCCAGGAAGTTTCTACCGCCGCTCAAGAGATAGGAGAAAAACTGCTCTCAATACGATGTGTTAATGTTATTGGAGGAAATGTACGAAACTCGACGACAAATCATAATGATTATATTACACAAATATGTGGAAATAAAACCTTAATCTCATTTGCAGCAGACCAATTTCGCGAAAGGCAAGAGGAATATTTATCTCCATCAGATAGTACCTCTAGCTCATCGATTAGTACTAGCACCCCAAGTTTTTTCAGTAATGGTCACGAGTTATATCGTAAAAAAACTCAAACCTTATGCGCACGCACTCTTTATAAATGGACACTAATTAACAAAAACGAAAAATACGATCCGAATTTTTTAAAGATAGCAACAAATGATAAGCGAAGAAAAGATGCCAGTAGAACAACTAATATAAAAGGTCTTTTGTTTAAATATCTTTTGAAAGAAATTCCAGAATTACAAGGAAAAATTTTTATTTTTATCGATGATAGCAAAGGATATCTCCAGGAAGTTTCTACCGCCGCTCAAGAGATAGGAGAAAAACTGCTCTCAATACGATGTGTTAATGTTATTGGAGGAAATGTACGAAACTCGACGACAAATCATAATGATTATATTACACAAATATGTGGAAATAAAACCTTAATCTCATTTGCAGCAGACCAATTTCGCGAAAGGCAAGAGGAATATTTATCTCCATCAGATAGTACCTCTAGCTCATCGATTAGTACTAGCACCCCAAGTTTTTTCAGTAATGGTCACGAGTTATATCGTAAAAAAACTCAAACCTTATGCGCACGCACTCTTTATAAATGGACACTAATTAACAAAAACGAAAAATATAACTATTATGATTTGGATAATGCAAAAAAATTGTGCCGGCTAGCTTATGCTCTTACATGTGACAGCACTCTACGAGAGTTTATTTTAAAAGAATATTCAGAGATTATCACAAAGTTATATGCGAATCCCCAGCAGAACCCCTGCAATGTACCTGACGATAGTATCCGCGCATTTGATATTGAGAAGCAGTGTGAAGCAACTTTCTCCCCTGCTGAGAAAGCGTTATTTAGCTATTTGTATGCAGAAATTTATTACATGGAGTTAGTGTTGGCCACTGAGTCACAGTCTAATACAAAACTGTGCATTCAGCGAATTATAAATTTATTAGCTGATGCCTGGCTAAATGGCTTCGATATAGAGAACTCTCAGCATAAACGGGATTTTGAAGATTTCTGTAAAAAAATTATAACGACAACTTCTGTTGACAAAAACATAATTGAGACCATAAAACAAGACAGAATAAGCCAAGAGCCCGATAGCGCAGTTTTCTTTGATTTTATTGCAGGATTGAAGCCAAATATATCCGAAGAAACGAAGTCATCTGCGTGCATTATTTCTTAGCTGGGCAACTTTGTTATCTTAATTTATCAAGCATCATGATGTGTCCTGTTCATGGGCTATGTGCTGTCGTAACTGCTTACGGTCTTCTCGTCATGCCGAGCACAACAAACCGTGTAATAGCAAAAATCGACGAATAGTTTATTTACACGGTAAGATCTTCGCAGTTAGTAGCGAGGAATCTCATGCGACGAAGTACGAGCTCTGTCCAGGGAGATCCCTCGCTGCTATGATTCAAGAAACTATTTTACAAATAAGATTGCCTTTGAGCTTTGCCATTACAGGAAATCTAAGGCTTCCACGCACCATCTTCAACATAACTCGCTTCATCTGCACCAGACCATGGCGGCATAGTCACACAAATAAAAACTAAATCACCGTCATCGCTACGATATTGAAAGTCCGTACCTAGAGGGATGTCTATGCTTACACCGGCTTCCAACGGCATAATAAGCTCTTCATTACCATTTCTACGCCAAATAGCGCCCTTCCCAGAAAGTACATACCAAAACTCGCTGACTGTTTTATGTCGCACTGCTTTTGAAATTTTCTTATCTTTCAAAGTGCAATGTGCCATTCCTCCCTGTGCGTTGTTCATTAAAAGCCGAACTTCAGCACCGGCCGGGGAGATATGTTGATAATCTGTTGGGATGAGAACCGTTTTCATTGATAATCTCCTTTGCTAGAATCGTTACGCTTATAATCAGTAATCACTTCCTCAATGATTTTCCAAGATTTTTCCATTTCATCGGAATTAGTACCCGGTAGTTCAGCGCATATGATCAACGCTTTCCATAACGCCCAGCCGCGTGCGCGCGCCCAGGTTGCATTATCTAAATTTAATGTTGTGCGAAATACTTCTCGGCTTGTGCCTTTGAGTAACGTCCAAGCAATCACTAGATCGCATGCAGGATCGCCAATACTCAGCTGTCCGAAATCAATGACGGCGCTTAGCTGACCGTTCACGACTAGTAAGTTTCCAATTGCGATATCGCCATGAACCCAGACGGGTGAATCGTGCCAAGTAGAGGCCAGCGCTGTATCCCATATTTCTGTGATAGATTTAGTGTCGATCTTACCATCAAGAATCGCCATGGCCTGTCGAATTTCAGCATTATAGGTTGCTAATGATCCGCCACGATAAAAATTATGTGCTCCTGCGATTGGCCCACCCGCTGCATCAATTCGCTCCAAAGCAACTAGAAACTCTGCCAATGCAATAGCAAATTGGCGCAGATCCTTGATACGTTCGATTGAGGCTGTTTGACCACTAAGCCATGGGTTAATAGACCAATGCCATGGATATTCTTCGGTTGGCTGGCCTAATGCCAACGGTGTGGGAATGGGGAGTGGCAAAAGGGAGGCTAATTTGGGCAGCCACAGTTGCTCTTTTTCCACCGAAGACGCATATTCTTCATCACTGGGGAGTCGGACCGTCATATGTTCGCCAAGATGAAAGGTTCGGTTGTCCCATCCACCGAATTCAAGTGGTTTAATCGGGAGATCTGCCCATTGCGGAAATTGCGTGGCAATCAGCCGCTGCACAAGAGCAACATCAATATGAATTTTGTTAGTATTGGGCATTCGATGATCCCTTAGAAGCCAGGTAATAGGCCTAATATCTTACTCCAAAGTGCCAACGTTAGCACTAATTACTGCCGAACTAAACGCTTATTTTTCCCTTGGAAATCTGTTTTCTTCGTTGAACGATAGGGATTAATATCTAAACCACCACGACGAGTGTAACGTCCATAGACAGTGAGTTCTTTAGGCTGACAATGCTGCATAATATCCACAAAAATTCGTTCAATACATTGTTCATGGAATTCATTATGATTACGAAATGAAATAATATATTTTAATAAATTTTCATGGTTGATTTTTTTGCCTTTATAGTGAATTTCTACTGTACCCCAATCAGGTTGGTTCGTTACCAGACAGTTTGACTTTAACAAATTAGAATAGAGGGTTTCTTCAACGTCGTTAGGATCTGTTGTTAAAATAGATGGATTGGTTTGGTAATCGGTACACGTAATATCTAAATCATCTAAGCAAGTACCGTGCATCACATTGGATATGGATTCATCAGGCAATTGATTCAGCGGTAATACTTTTACATAAGCATCGCCCCCCCAATCGATATTCCAAATCATTTTTAATAATTTTTTCAACTTCTGCAACTGTCTTAAATTTCGAATTGTTAAATGAATTAAAGTATAGCTTCAATGATTTTGATTCAATAATATTAGGGGTATTACAATCATAAACGATTTCAGCTAAAGCTACGATCGGTTTACCTTTATCGTTGAGCCAGGAAACTTCATAATGATTCCAATAATCAAAACCAAAAAAAGGAAGCTTAGTGGTGTCAATACCGATCTCTACACGCTTAGCCTGCCGCGGAATCGGAAATAACTTATCAGGACTATAGTTACTAACATACTCTGATTTCTTCCCCAGCTCAGAGGCTTCTGGCTGAGTCCCGCGTTGAGTCACCGTTTGCATAGTCATTTTGCTCATCTCCAATATTTCAATAATGTTTGCCATACTTTGCCAATTGATCGCTTGCTTTGCTTCTAATTGCCCGGCTAAATAACCTAATAACTGCCCTACTTGCTTAATGCGTTGGGCTTCTTCAGCTAACGTCGTCGCTTGCGTTGCTAACGACGTCTGAACATCAAAACCGGGGTTTTCTACTATCTCTTTTATTGCCGATAAAGAAAATCCCATATACTTTAATGTTACAATTTGTTGCAGTCGCAATAAATCACCCTCTGAGTAAAACCGATGACCGCTTGGGGATTTAAAGCTAGGCTTTAACAAGCTGATTTCCTCGTAATAATGTAAAGTTCTGACCGTCACACTGGTCAAATGACTAAACTCGGTTATTCGATAAAGTTGACTCATCGCATCTCTCATTTCGTTCTATATTCAGCATTAATATAGGCTAGATGGGCAGTATAATACCTAACGTAACGTCAGGTGCAAGGGGTTTCTATAACCTTTTTCTGAATTAGGGTCTGCTTATAATACTAAAACCGTTCACTATTAGCTCTTGTGTGAGCTACAACAAGTAATGGCTGCGTAGGATTTAAATTTCGTAAAAACTCTTCTATAGGAATACAAAGGATATTATTTTTATGCAATTTTTCTGTCCCGCGATAAAGTAAAATTGGATTCGACAAAACCTAATTTCTCATATAAAACAAAGTGCGTCATCCCGAGCATTGGAATCCCTTCGAGATAAAGACTCAGGAAAATACGGCTCAAACAGTACGCTTTTTAAGCGCAGCAGCGAGGGAGCTCCTGAAGTGAAGTAAGCGCCTTTGTCGCAGGAGATCCCTCGCTACTACGCACGAAGAGCATGTGATTTATCCCCGCTTTTCTTTGAATAGTGCTGTAAAAGGGGTTGTGGTACTCGGGATGACGGTTTCTATAAACTCTCCTTGGATACTCGTGCGTGCGGAATGATCCGCTTTACACCGTATCTACTGAGATTAGAGGCGGTCGCCCTGGTTAATCTGTCCGATGCGCTTGTCATCGAGCTTCCTTTTGTATATCATTCCAAGATAGTTAAATCTTTACGAGTGCGAATAAAATGAATATCAATGATACCCATACTGAAAAGCTCTTTTCCTATGGCACCCTTCAATACGAATCTGTGCAACAGGCCAATTTTGGTCGTAAATTACAGGGTAAAATGGATAGCATAGTCGGTTTTAAACTGGAACAGGTCACGATTACGGATCCGCATGTATTAGCTGTCAGTGGTGAAGCAACACATCCAGTGATGAAACATACCGGCAACGCATCCGATCAAATCGCCGGTGTTGTTTTTGATATTAGCCCAAAAGAATTGGAACAAGCCGATGCTTACGAAGTGGCTGATTATAAGCGTATTCTTGTTCAGCTAAATAGCGGTGTACAGGCCTGGGTATACGTGAGCGCGGCTGACGCGGTTGCTGCGCTAGAGTAAACTGCTCCCATAATCCAATCGCTCGCTCTAAATCATAGCAAAGGTAACCGTTGTGTGTTACTTTTATTCAAATTTGTTAAAGGCCTTCCCTGACCTGATTAATAAGGTTTTCAGTCTGCTTTTCTAGACCTTTTACAATATTTTCAGCAATTATCTTTCGCCATAAAAAAGTCAGGGGTCCTTTCATGCGGATAGTCGTTTTCAATTCAACTTGATCTCCATGATCAATAATTTCATGATCATCGTACATCTTAGCCAATGGAAATCGGGTTAAGTCAGTAAAGCTTTTATTAATGTCTACATTAACTAAATGTAATTTAATTTTGGGTCCGCCTTTAGGTTTAAATAAAATAACATTATTTACTGCAAAATGGCCATCTAATTTCGCATAATCGATATCATCCTGCCATTCATGCCATCGATTAACATCAGTCCACACGCGCCAAATATGCTCGACGGTTAATCCTGTGATTTTTTTACTATAACTTTTACTCCACATATTTGTCTCCTAGCTGATCAATGTAATCAATGCAGTATTGAATTGTTCGCGTTTTAATTTGAGTTTGTTAAAAAATAATTCGTCGGCTTTTTCTACATCTGGAATCGCCGCCCTAATCTTCTTTCTCCCTATTTTTGTTAGGGATAAAACCTTCGCTCGTGTATCGGTTGGATGCATTCGTCTTTCAAGCAAACCGCTTTTTTCCAAATGGCGTAGTACTTGAGATGTCATCATAACATCGAGCTTCGCATGCTGTGCAAGCATGACTTGTGTGATGTGATTTTCAGTTTTCGATAACCATAGTAAGCTTGCTAATAAAGCAAATTGAACTTGAGTTAATTCATGTACGCGCAATACCCCTGTGATTTTTCTTTGCCACACAGCCGTCACTTGCCATAATAAAAAACCCGTGCTGTCATTGCTATCTTGTACTGTAAACGGCATTTTATAACTCATTTAAATCGTTTAGTAAAATCGTGATCCATAACATATAATATGAGTACTTATTATATATGTATATACCATATTGTCAACTTATTAAAAAGCGTCCCCCAATGCGACCGCCTCTGATCTCAGTAGATACGGTGTAAAGCGAATCATTCGCTCACTCAATCATGATCATACGGAAAAAATCAATAGGAACAGGCTGTGACAGTATACTCTATTTTTATAAATCCAGTTTCTGATATGATATAATCCTTTTTAAAGGAAACACTCCATGAAAATACTTATTTTATCCGCCATCACCAGTGAAATCGAAGCGCTGCAATCAAAATTTCATTTAACTATGGAGACGATCAAGACATTAAAATTCTTTCATGGATGGGCCAACTCGCATGAAATTTATCTCGCGGTTACGGGAATTGGTACCACGCGAGGAGCCGTCACCGCCACCCTGCTTTGTCAAACCATTCAGCCTGATGTGCTTTTCTTTACTATTGAAATGGAATGATGCAGAGTTCATCTCATGTAGACAATAAAGAAAAGGCGACAGAATAGCCATTGCTACCTAAATATATGAGAAAGTGAATCGAAAATTCGTGGGGATCTCTCAGAGCCACACGCACGACTTAATCTTGCATACGCAATGAAAACGGATTAAATCGCGTATGCCTATCATAATAATCTACGTTATCCTTCTTTTTAAAATAAGCGGCTAACCCATAAGTGACAGGTAACATGAGGAACTCATATGTCAGTTTAAACAGGTATAATGTCAATATCATTTTCCAGATACTGGATTGTGGCAAAATGTTCCAAAAGGCAATATTACAAAAGAGAATACTGTCAATACCCACCCCAACACCGGTGCTAGCAATCACGCGTAAAGGGAAATAGCCGCCCTCCGTAACCACTTTTAATTTGGCCAGTATCACTGAATTTAAAAATTCACCACAAAAATAGGCTAACAGCGATGCAATAAAAACCTGACAAGATCCCTGGAAGATTAAAGCATAGGCACTAGCGCCATGATCGGTGTTAGCATCCCAAATGGGGGAGGCTGGTAAAGATACCGCAATTTGCGTGCATAGTGTGATTATAGCGCTGCAAAAAAGTCCGCTCCAAATAATAAAGCGACTCATTTTAAAACCATAGACTTCCGTCAAAATATTATCAAAAAAATAGGTTAACGGAAAAAAAACTAAGGCCGCAGGGAAATTGATAGAAAAATTACGCATTAAGTGAATTTCCACAATTTTAAATGCGGTTAAATTAGAGACTATCAAAAAACTCACAAATAGCATACTAAGAAAAATAATATGCCGATTTAAAGCCACTTTTTCTCGACAAACATCACTCATCTCTTCTGTTGTATAGGATGCCTCATCTGTCTGTGCTAACATAGTATATGTCTCTCTGTAAAATACCCTGATATAAAAACCACACTTCACGCTCGGTGAGGAGCGAACAGTAATTTATTGATTTTTTACTCCCTTTTATTAGGGTGACAGTCGCTGTACGCCCCACTGTCCTTCTTTTAACTTATACTCCATTACGTCAGAAAGCTCGTCTGTCCTAAAAGTATAAAAAATAAATTGAGTGGGTTTTAAACGAAATCCACAATAATGGGAACTCATAGGAATCACTTTCCCGTTAAATTCGTCTGCAATATTCATGCGTTTATTTTCTAAAATGGCTTTTTCTGTTATTGGCTGCGCTGAAGTAGGAGCATAGGCACAAAATCTGATTTGTGCTGTACGCGGATACGTATGCCAATACGATGCATTTTCCTCGTCCGACAGTGCAATGACCGTCCCTTCTATCATCACTTCTCGTTGATATAACTCAAACCAAAAAGTCATCGCTGCAAATGGATTCTGGGTTAATTCCTTCACTTTCTTTGTGTCTTTTTGTGTAAAAAATAAAAGGCCTTGGTCTGAAATTTCCCGAACAGCCACAACACGGGCATGTGGAATAGCACTCACTGTGGCTGTAGAAAGAATAGCTTGTTGCGGATTGAGTGCTCCTGCTTGTTTTTCTTCTTCAATCCAATTATTTAATGTGGTTAATGGCATAATAATTTCCGTTCAAATTTCGAAATTAACAATATTATCATATGTCAAATAAAAGTTTGTTAAAAATGTATAACAAGATGCTTGTCAATAACTATCATTTTATCTAAAATTGGGCGCGTTATCCATCGCATCGATCAATGAAGAAAGTCATCTTTTCTGTCATTGGCGAATGTTTTATAACTAAAAAGTCACTACACAGGGGGCTACTATGCTAATAACTGATAATTTAACTCGGATTACCTTTACTTGTAATTCAATTGTCACAACTATCGACAGCCCTACCAAAGACTCACTTCAATCAATTATCACACGATTAAAACAAAATGAGCCTATAACCTCCCTAGCACTATATGGTACAAATATCACGAACCAAAGTATCTATCATCTAGTCGCGTCTATCAATGGCTCTGTACCAACAACTTCACAGAGCAAAAGTCCCTCCGTATTGCGCAACACACATCTTATTACGCTGCATCTATATTTAAAACTGACAACAGAACAGATTGATATTTTGTCTAACCGTCTTGCCAACAATGTTGCATTAACCGATTTATATGTGGCCGTGAATAGCGTTGATCGATCAAATGCGCTCAACGCACTCTATGGTTTAGTTCGAGCCAATGATCGATTATCAACACTCCACATATCGTACCTGGAAAAAAATCAGTGATGCGGGATTCATCATCTCATGCGTTTAACGAAAGTGACGTGGAACCTCTTTTAAGAGAAAAACTCTGGTTTAATTGGCTAATTAAACCATTAGCCATTACCCGAGCTGAAGAAAAACTACCCTACGATGCTTATGCCATACTATTTTTGATGATTAATTTTATAGGCTCTGTACTTCGTTTACTGATAAACTTAACTTCCGGATCATCGTTCAGTTTTTTCCGTCCCGTATTGCAAGAAAACTATATAAGCGACTGCGCATCATTTCCGCATCATTCCTATGGTAAATAATGAAACTCAATGGAGACGTCCCCTATACTCGAGTACTT
>CAZULF010000028.1:0-21715 GCA_964621215.1 uncultured Legionellales bacterium
CCGCGGCTTGTCCGCGGGATCCAGAACGCATCGACACGACCTGGATCCCGCGGACAAGCCGCGGGACGACGAAATTTAAAAAGCACTCCATCGCTTCACTGGTCGCCACCATTGACGTATCAACTTACGATTCGTTATGTACGATTTTCCGTTAAAGATAATTCGCACAGAAGTTAACTCTCGCTTTTTTAATGCATCTAAAATCGGCATCGCCCAATACGTTTCTAATTCTTTTAAGCTAGAAATACTATCCAACATAATTAATACCGCACCATCCATCATAACATGACAGTCAGACCATTTTGCCGGAAGTGGGCTTTGCGGGCAATCGGCTAAATAACTTAAACCATTTGCTAATAAGTTATCTGACCAGACTTGTATCCACTCAGACTCAAATTTACGCGGGGTGGCGCCCTGCCCCCAAAACCATAACGCATCCACTGTCGGTAACTTTTGTTGCCTGCGGGCTTGGTTTACGGGATGAGTATGTAATAGCATTTGAATTTCAGTAAATAATCGTCGCCATTTAGCTTGTTCAGTTCCCGTAGGCAACCCTTCAGTGAAGGTACGTCCCAACATTTCTGACACGGATTGTGTCTCCATATCTCCGATATCTAAGGTGTTCATATACCAAGCGTAGGATTTAGGCGCATACAATAGGTGACCGTCTGCAATCAACAATTGGTTGATGTCCAATAATAAAGCAGTAATTTCATCGTCTTTTAGGTGCACGGTATCTGAAATAGCCGCATTGTGTTTATCGGTCACTATGTGTACCGGATCGGCGCGCAACCAATTGGGATGCACCCCCTCCAACTCCAACGCTGCTGCCTCAATCGCGGCGACCGGTATAGCAGACATATCGGATATAGAGAATAAATCCATTATTTGTTTGTGAATTTTTTTATCAGGCAAGGCCTCTTGCTTAGCACGGCTGAGTAACGTGCTCAGGCCTGGCAAGCTTAGATTTGTCTTATTGGGCAAGCAAGACTTGGGAGGAAGCCATAGAGTCAATTCAATGTTCATATTAATACTCAAATTATTAACAGCCTCTTGAGACCTATCAGTTTTTGTAGTACCTTTGCACCCTCTATTGATCATTCGTACCAAAGTTGGTGTGAGAAATAATGCATAGGAGCATCTCGCATGCCTACAGTAGAAAAAAAAATGTATTTCGATAAACCTGTTAGCCTCTTTCGCGGTGCTGCGACATTATTTTTTATTCAGATTTTTTCTACCTTAAGTTACAGTGTATTGTATTCCACCTTAATTCTTTACGCTACTCAAAAATTACATATTCCCGATAAAACCGCCACAGCGATTACTGCCACTTTTATTGCATTTAATTATGCGTTGCATTTGCTAGGCGGGTATTTTGGCGGTCGCTTGTTAAGTTATCGCGCACTATTTGGCATTGGCATGATTATGCAAATGCTAGGATGTATCTTGATCTCGCTTTCAACTGTTGCTTCACTGTATTGGGGGCTAGCTGCATTCCTCTCTGGCGCAGGATTAAATGTGACTTGCATCAATTGCATGTTAACGCAAATGTTTCGCCCTGAAGATAAACGTCGTGAAACTGCATTTTTATGGAATTACAGTGGCATGAATATCGGTTTCTTTATCGGTTTCTCCTTAAGTGGCTATTTGCAATTACATGCAGCATTTAGAGAGTTATTTCTTCTCAGCAGTGTGGGTAATCTGATTGCATTGATTTTACTATTGATTAATTGGTACATGTTTAAAGATCTCAATACTGTTTTGGTGACGGCCGGTGCACGCGAGCGACTTTATCGCAATGTGCTTGGCGTTTTAACTGTGATTACTTTATTCGTTGCTCTGGAATGGATGCTTCGACATGCTAGTTTTAGTCGACATTTAGTGTTAATTGTCGGTATCTTTATGGCCGGTATCATCGCATTTATTGCCACCAAACAACCTACGCGAGAGGCACGCCACAAAGTGTGGGCTTATATGGTTCTTGCTCTTATGAGCGTGATTTTTTGGACTTTGTATCAAATGGCGCCCATGGGATTAAACTTATTTATTGATCGTAATGTTGATAGAGTTATTTGGGGCATTGTCATTCCACCACAGTGGATACAAAATATTAATACTATTGTCATTGTTTTAGGCGCACCTTTATTGGGCTGGACCTTCCAGCATTTGCGCAAGAAAGGTTGGAATATTAATATCCCGGCACAATTTTCTATCGCGTTATTATTGATTGGTATTGGTTATGCATCATTGCCCATCGGAATTCACTATGCTAGCAATATGGGGATGACTGCTTTTGGCTGGATCTTACTCTGTTATGTCATGCAAAGTCTGGCTGAATTATTTATTTCACCGATCGGCTATGCTATGGTAGGTGAGTTAGCGCCAGAAAAATTACAAGGTATATTTATGGGAACATGGATGATGATTACCGGCGTTTCCTCCACCTTATCGGGAATGTTTTCTCAAATCGGGCTAGGAACCAGTAATACTACCAATCCCTTACTCACGAATAGCAGCTTCAGCCATGCTTTTGGCATGCTTGGCACTTTGTCTATTTGTGGAGCACTAGTTCTATTTTGTTTAATCCCATTTCTGGTTAAAATGGTACGACAACCGAGTTAGACCCACAGGTACCGTAAACTGCGTCGTCCCGCGACTTGTCCGCGGGACGACGAGATAGCCAAAATGGAATAGTATGACCAAATCGTTTTCTAAAGGATTATTAAGCGTATTCTTATCGATTTATGCCAGTTTTTTATTGGCTGATACTACTCCTCCGCCCTTTGAAGGCTTAGTTCAGAACCTTATTGTTACTGACTCTGTTTACTCACCTGGTAAAGGTGTAGTGCAAACTTTTATTGGTATGAGTTATTTAAATCGACCCGGTGCTGAACAAGATGTTCTTTTTCCAACTTACTTTAGTTATGGAATTACCGAAGATTTTCAAATATCACTCTCTGCAAATTCATTCCTATTTCACAATATAAATGATACGCACCCTTTTTCTACGCTTGATAGTATTACACTGGGCCTCCAAAATACTTGGATGAATATAAAAAACTCTAATATCGACGCAGGTCTTATTTTCGAATACACCTACCCCACAGGTAATATTAATAACGGTATTAATGATGGTTTTGCCATATATGAACCGGCACTTGTATTAGCGAGAGATTTTCCATCATTGAATTACAGTCAGTTATTTGGTGAATTTGGATTTTTATTTCAACAACGCATAAAAGAATCCAATATCCCAGATAACAATGAACCACTTGATCATGATTTTTATCTCAATTTAGGCTACTTGTTTCCTGTCGGTAATGTGGTTCGCTACGATATCGAAGTGAATTGGATTAATGGTCAGTGGAATCATAACGGCATCGATAATGAACTCTATGTTACTCCGGGTATTATTTTAGAGCTGTCTGATACCCTAGAGATCGATCTCGGCTGCTCCGTGGGTTTAACTCCAACGGCCGATCACGCTGATGTGGTTTTTAGGATAAGTTATTCGAGCTAGCGTTTTCCAGTAGCTCAGGCGCTTTCATTTGCTGATTATATTTATTAGCAACTTTAAATAAACCATACCCCACTAAGCCACCAACCGCAATGGCGCTGGCACCGGCAATAGAGATGGCAATTGGTAATGCTAAAGTAGTTAACAAAGCTAAGCCTGTCAATACCGCGATACCGGCACCTAACCCTAACGTGGCTGTTAATAACCCTGCTGTCATTTTTGGATACGTGCTAGCGCCTTTCATTCCGGCCATTGCTCCAGCAGCAACAGTGGCACCGACAGTAGCAGCAACTGAACCAACAACCACAACGGGCGCTATCACAGGAGTCAATATGGCGGTTAAAGCAGCTACCGCATAACTTAATACTGCAGCTGTGGGTATTACCAATGCTAATCCAATTAATAATATTAGGGTTTGCAATTCAGACAAAAGCAGTTGCAACGAAAACCACGAGAATCGCCCTAGCGCCATCAACGGTGTCACTAAATAAGGAAGGCATGCGGGTTTAAGTAATTCAGATTGAAATATATGCTCAGAAAGTATTTGCTTCGTACTTAAATCATAAACATAGTTAGTCTCATCAACCATCACGGGTTCTGTGGATTTAAACTGCAATGGCTTTTTCAAAGCTGTTGCTCTACTAGCAGAATCAGAAAAATTAGGACCAGAACTCGCGGGAAGGGGAGCATCTAAACTAAAATCATCCTCAGAGCGAGAGAAAAACATATCACTTTCACTACCATCAGACAAACCTCCAGCTGCTAAAAAACTCAAATCTGAAATAGATGAATCAGATTCTCGAGATTCTGTTGTTTGCGATAGATCTAATTCTGATGAAGATGAAGAGTCTTGGTTTGCTTTACCAATTTTTTGTTTTAATTTTATAATTTCTTGTTTTCGCTGTTTTTGTGCTGTCAGTGTCGTTTCAAGAATATCGTCATCTTGAATTCGTATACTCCTATCAGTCTCGAAGTCTAGCATGGGTTCATCATAGATAAGTTTTTTAATCACCTGACCTGCAAAGGGTCCGCATGGGCCTTCTTTATCTTGTATCCCTAGATATTCCGGAATAACATATTCGACACCCAAGGTTGCTAAAGCGGCTTCAGCATCTTGCAAGCTATTGGAGCCATGCACAAAACCCATTACCCCATGGAATAGCTGCTTGTTACTAGAGCAAGGATCGATATAACGCGCTGTTTTATTCGCAAGGTTAACGTCGATGGTTACTGTATGCTGAACGCCCGTCCAGTAAGCTTCTATATAAGAGAAAATAACTCGATTAGAGGTAAGCTTTTTCGTATCTCCTAATTGTTTAATGATTTTGGTCATTTTCGCCAAAGGATAAAATGCTTTCGCTTCTGCTCTCTTATCTCCACAAGAATCTACATAAACAAAGGAAGATATATTATTCTTATGATCCTTTTTTTCAAATGAAAATAAGCCATGTGTTTGACCATATCCATCCATCACGGCTAATTGGCTTTTAGCAGTTATATCGGGATGTTGTTGAATTCGACCAAGAACAATATCTGTTAATGTCGTTGCATCATAATCGCTGGCAACTCTTCCCAGAAGATTTTTATCTCCTGCTGAATCGCAATCTGTATCAGTCATTTCATTCACCATCTGGTTAGTTATGACTTCATTATACCGCCGCTATATTAAGGAATTATGAAGAAAAAAGCGAGTATTAGATTATCCCTCTGCAGGGGACAAAAATTGTTTTCGAGAGAAAAGAATCTAAAAACCACGTCGTACCGCGGCTTGTCCGCGGTATCCAGAACGCATCGATATACCCTGGATCCCGCGAATAAATCGCGGGACGACGAGAGTTTTAATAAAATGTCCCCTGCAGAGAGATTATCCCGGGTTAACGACTTTGATAGGCCTGCCCTATTGCAGATAACAATATCAGATTCAGACCTTGATCAGTATTTTTTTTATCGTACTGCATGGCTGATGTTAATTCTACTAGAGTAACATCTTGCGGTAATTCGGTGGGTAAGCCCGCTTGTTGTAATAAGGTTTTTACTCTCGCTAAAACGTTTTTATCAAGTCCACCCTCCTTACATGAAACTTGGCAAGCCAGCATCATACCAATAGCTACTGCCTCACCGTGTAATAAACTATAGTTAGTTAATGTCTCTAACGCATGACCAAAAGTATGACCAAAATTAAGTAGTGCGCGTTGTCCTAATTTATCGTGCTCATCTTGGCTAACAAAAGCCGCTTTAATTTCACACGCGCGACTGATCGCATGTATCAAAGCAGATTGATCAAGCGACAGCAGATCCGAAATATGAATTTCAAGCCAATCAAAAAACGCACTATCGCCAATCAGCGCCACTTTAATGATTTCCGCTAATCCGGCTACAAATTCTCGCTTAGGCAAACTCATTAACGTATCGATGTCGATCAATACCGCTTGTGGTTGATGGAAAGCACCAATCATATTTTTACCTAGCGCATGATTCACTGCTGTTTTGCCTCCCACAGAAGCATCAACCTGAGCTAATAAAGTGGTAGGGATTTGTATAAAATTTACTCCTCGTTGATAACAAGCTGCAGCAAATCCCGTCATATCACCAATCACCCCACCGCCTAACGCTATTAACGTGGTGCTACGTCGATGTTTTTGTTCTAGTAATGTATCAAAAATTAACGATACGGTGGTGAGAGTTTTATTTTGCTCCCCTGCTGACAGAATAAGACTTGCAACACTTTTACTGGCCAATGTTTTGGATAAGGTAGGCAAATAATGTTCAGCAATAGTGGGATCGCTTACAATCAACACTTGTTGGCCGTGAATATAAGGCAAAAGCAACTCAGATTGAATTAATAAATTCTGACCAATAAATAAGGGGTAGCTGCTGTTTTGAGTGGATATGGTGATTGTGTGCATAATAGTCTACTATAGTAAATGAATATCTATTTTTCGCATGAAGAAGGAATAAATGCAATGATTAAGATGCCAAAATTAAGTGATTTAACGGATGTGAACAAACTGAAAGACTTAGGCAATACATTAATGGATAATGCGATGGCTGGCGTCGATAAAGTAAAAAATACTGTCAGTGAAAACGCACATGTGGGTGAGTTAATGGATAAGGTAAAATCTACCATGAGCGCGAGCAAAACGGGCAGCGAAACTCCTAGCGATGAATTACACGTGCACGCTGCTGCAATAAAGCAATCCTTGGAAGCGTTATTTGAAGCGCAAAAACAACAAGTGGCGCTGATGAACTCGCTCAAGAAACAAGTGAATCATTTTTTAGCTGCTGCCGGACAATCCACGCAAGAGGCAGAACCAACGATACACACGAAATCCCATGCAGGTGGTCATAAGAGTAAACATGGGGATGAGCAGTAATTGTAGCCTGGATGAAGCGCTAGCGGAATCCGGGGTTAGGGCCTTACGGCATGAAAGACCTTCGTGAAGACGCCGTAAATACATCCCTGTAGGCTCGAGTGTGGCGTCCATGCCGCACACGCTTCACGACGGCATTCATGCCGCAAGGTCTGTCGAAAGAATCCCGGATTCCGCTTCGCTACATCCAGGCTACAAAAGCTTACACACCCGTCGGCATAATTGGCGTATCGTCTTTGCTTAACATCATCGGGGCTACTTTACCGCTTAATTTTAATGCCAGATAAAATATTACCAGCGTTAGAACAGCAATAACAATAAAATCAGGTCCAAAAGCTAAAGCCCCTAACCCATTACCAAACGTACCTAAATAAGAAATGAGTGTCATGCCCGAAAAATAAGGCAGTAGCCACCAAGACGTCTTCCATTGCTTCAGCCATAAACTTTCTTTGCTAGAGTAACAATGTACTATAAAAAAGAGTAAACCGATGCTCATCGCAATCATCATGCGGTAAACCGTATGCCAACCAGTCCAAAAAATCAGTAAATTACAAGCATAAAACGCAACTAAAGCAATCGCATTCGCCGCGGGTAAACGAAATGGCCGTGGGTGATCGGGTTGAACACGACGCAATGCTATGAGTGAAATAGGACCGATAATATAGGAAATAACAAAACAAGAAACGATAAAGCCCACCATTTCTTGCCAACCAGGGAAAGGTAAAAATAGCACAAGTCCTAAAACATAATTCACTGCGATGCTACGAACTGGAACGCTATTTTTTGTTAGCTTTTGTAATGCCTTGGGGAAAAAGCCAATTTTACTTAAGCCATAATTAGTGCGCGCTGTCGCGGCGGTGAAAATATAACCGGTTCCGAAAGGAGAAATCAATGCGTCTCCATATAAAATAATGACGAACCAGGCTAAACCCAATGCTGTAAGAATCCCAGCAAAAGGTCCATTATCGCCACTATAATGTATGTTCTTCCACCCTTCATTCAAACTTTCAGGGGTTAATGCGCCAATATAAGCGATTTGTAGTAATGAATATAAAACAATACAGAAAACGACCGACCCAATGAGTGCAAGCGGAATATTACGCTGTGGATTTTTAGATTCACCCGCCAATTGCAACACGGTATTAGAACCAATAAAAGAATAAATAACGCCGCCTAATGGTAATGCGGCTAAAACGCCGTGCCAACCATAAGGTAAGAAACCACCATTAGTTGCGCTAGATAAATTTGAGCTATTAAAATCAATAGATAACAACACAATGACGGTTAATATCGGCACGATCAATTTGATGCTAGTAATTATTGTATTGGCTCTACTGAAAAAACGTACGCCTTGATAATTCAAAATGCACATTAACAGCATGACTATCGCACCAGCGACTAAACCTTTATGAGTTAACACGACAGTTTTGTCAACTTCAGTGACCAAACCAGGAATGTAATTCCCCGCATAATGTAATAGTCCCATGGTTTCAACAGGAGCAATAGTCATACTGGAAACCCACACCATCCAGCCTGTCACAAAACTCATTAACGGACCATGACTATATTGTGCATATTGCACCATGCCTCCAGCAATAGGGAATGCTGTACCCAATTCAGCAAAAGTAAAGGCAATAATCGTCATCATTAAGCCGCCAATCAGCCATGAAATAATCGCTGCCGGACCAGCGATTTGTGCTGCATACATGGGTCCAAATAACCAACCAGAGCCTAAGACACTACCGATACCGGCAAAAAGTAAACCTATTGAACTTATATTACGTTGAAACTGCATAACGTTAACTCCGCTCTTTAACAATCAAAATATCTTCCATGATCAAATACTGTAAATCAGAACCATAAAACATATTTAACGCATCTGTTGGTGAACATACCATGGGTTCACCACGGCGATTTAATGAGGTATTTAATACCACTGCATTTCCATTTCGGCGTGCTAATGCAGAAATTAAATCATAATAACGAGGGTTTGTGGCTCGTGTGACCACTTGTGCCCGCGCAGTTCCATCTTTGTGGACTACTTCAGGAATACGCTGCTTCCAGTTTTCCTCTACATCAAACGCAAAGGTCATATACGGCGCTGGATGCGTTGTCTGTAAAATCTCTGGCGCCACCGAGTCTAACATACTAGGACAGAAAGGACGCCACCGTTCTCGATATTTAATCTGTAAATTAATTTTCTCGGCAATTCCGGGCATGCTAGGATTACCTAAAATGCTGCGATTACCTAATGCACGTGGACCAAACTCCATGCGTCCTTGCAACCAAGCTAAAGGATTTCCTGCCGCTAAAATTTCAGCGGCTTGTTCTGGTACATTATCCAAACGTTGCCATTGCGGTTTGTTGGGATGTTGCTCGCATGCAACAATACATTGCTCTGTGGTATAACTAGGGCCTAAATACACATGCTCTAACGGTTTGACCTGTTCACCTAACAAGCTTGCGACGTATGACGCGGCACCCACTGCAGTGCCCGCATCACCTGCTGCTGGCTGAACAAATAATTCTTTAACATGAGGTAAAGCAATAATGCGCTGATTCAGCTTAACATTCAGCGCTACACCGCCAGCAAAACAAATCTTACCCGTTTCGCGGATAATATCACCGAGATAATGCTCAACCAACTCTAATGTCACATCTTCTAATAATTGTTGCATACTGGCCGCATAATCTATGTAGGGGTCATCAATCTCATCCCCTTTTCGCATCGGTCCTAACCAATCGATTAATTTCTTACTGAAAAAATAAGCTTGGCCATCTTGTTTATAACGGCGCAACCCTACTGTGTTAACAAGCGCCGTATTCACTTTAAAACCATGACCATTAAATTTAATTAATGGCGATAAATCATGTTTTTTAGGATCGCCATAAGGCGCCATACCCATGACTTTAAATTCACCATCTAACATTTCAAAACCCAAGTACTGGGTCATCGCACCATAGACACCACCCAATGAATCAGGATCATAAAATTCTTTTATTTTATGTATTTTACCATTCTCGCCATAACCTAAAAAGGTAGTGGCGTATTCTCCTTTACCATCGATACCAATGATGGCGGTTTTTTCTTGGAAGCCACTGAGATGATACGCGCTGCTCGCATGCGCAAGATGATGCTCGACCGGATAAATTCGAGTTTTTGTCAAATCCATTCCCAACTCACGCATGAGTTGTTTGGTCTTTTTCATATTTCGACGAAAATGACGATTGCCATTGAATAATGCACCAAAGGCACGATCGGGAGCATACCAGTACCGTTTAGCAAAATGCCAACGTGCTTTATCTTTTAAACTCACTGGCGCAAATGACAATGCGACTGCATCAATTTCATGGGGTTGAATTCCAGCAAATTGCAAACACCACTTAGCTGCTTCGACTGGAAATAAATTTTTCGCATGTTTATCGCGAATAAATCGCTCTTCTTCTGCTGCCGCGACCAATTTCCCGTTTACAAATAACGCTGCAGAAGCGTCATGATTAACTGTGCCTGATAGACCTAAAATGTTCATGAAAAACCCTTACGCTAGATTCAATTGTTCGAATGTATTTTGGGCCACGGCGCTAATATTTGTATCAAGTGGCCAACTTTGGATAAAGGTCTGAATACCCGCTTGTGCTGCATGAGTAAGTTTTTTAGCTGAAGCATGTTGTTGAATTTTTTCCAAATTAACCAATACAACATCATTGCTAGTCACCAAAAAATCGTTTGCACAAACATTACTACAGGTGATTTGTGAGCGCGCTAGTTTCTTCATAATCAATCCAACGCTATTAAATATTTTTGTTAGCTCAGCTTCATCGTGCTGATGCTTTTCAACATATTGCCCTAAGGGTATACCTTCAATATATTCAGTAATCAAATAACCTCGAGAAAAATAGGGATAAACCCCCTTTTCACATATGGCCAAAGGTTTTAATGCTGACGCGCCAATTAACTGCAAGCAATGCGCATTGATCCATTCTCGTTTGGCCGATGACTTCCGTATTGCGTGCTTCAATATATCAAGCCAGTGTTTAGGTTGATATTTTTTCACTAACAATGGCTTTTCTGCTAATAATAATTTTCCAAATTCAGATGCGTTGGATGTTTGGGCCATTTCTGTATTAATGACTTGTATATGCTGATCAATACACGGTAACAATTGAGGTAATCCGGATTGCCCCTGTTCTCTTGCCCAAATGGCACGCATAGTCCAGCTGGTGGATGTTGCAAATGAGGTGCACTCTCTCAAGGTTTTTTCTAAGAATTTTCTGCGCAAACGTAATAATTGCTTATGAACGTATTGATATAATAAATTCGATTTTCTTGCGCTCGCAGGCCAATTTCGGAAACTACTATAAATTAAATAAGCCTGATTCAAGTTAACGTCATGGACATAAGAAAGTTGTGCAATTAGCATTGCGACATTTTTTAGACTTTTTTTAGCAGCTACACCGCGTTTACTTCGCGTTACTTTCTTCAATGCGTCCCCATCTAAACTATAGATGCGCGACTGTCGCAGCATAAAATTGCCGGAGTGTAAATCTTCTTGAACCAAGCCTGCCTTATGTTGCTTAGCTATGGCTCGTAAAATTTTCACTAATAGCTTAAGTTGTTCCGCTGAGTCTGTAGCGTTGCGCCACAGATTAGTAAAGTTTTCAGCATGATCCAAATATTCAAATATCAATAATTCAACATCTTTAACCGCCGCAGGACCCGCATAAAGTAAGTTAGGGGTGGGTATTTCTGCACGAACTAATGCCGCAATGCCGCCACTGTCACGTTCAGCATAATATTTAGCTTTGCGAGGAGAAAAAAATAGCTTAACCACAACTTCTTTATCATTCCATACGCCATAGGCTGTAAGACGTTTTTTAGGAATAACCCGTAGTGCTTTTTGAATGCAAAGCTCTTCCCCGTTAGCCAATTGCAAATAGATGGGATAAATGATATCGCGACAATTCGTTAATAATTCCTTTTGCGAGGTAATAAACTTTTTACCTACTGTTTCCATTTAGATTTTCTCCATTTTTTAAAACGATGACTTACTTGTTTTAACAGAATAAGATGATGTTTTTTCAGGCGATCTACATTTTTGTAGCATTTATAAAAATAAAAAATGTCTGCTGTGCGCAAATTGCTTAAACCTCTATGCAGAAAATGTAAATCCTTATCCGCACCATCAATGGGTAAATACCAGTAGCGTGCATTTTCCAAATCAATAAAGCGGATTGAGATAGGTTCATTCGGCGCGTACTTGATAAAAACATGTTTAGGATGCAAAGCTCCATATCGAATAAATCGTTTATGTACATCGCGAACAGCATGAGCAATTTGTTTGACAATTTCTCGTCTTTCCTTGATGGGTGGAAAGGCTGTTTGACTCCATTCAGTATATAAATTTTCTAGCGATTCATATTCCGGTGAAATAGAGGCTGTGATTAATATCGCGCGTGTTTGTTTATCTACCTTTCTTTCGGCGTAATAAATAGGCTCGGCAATAGGTATGCCATGACGCATAAAACGCTTCATATTTCTCATTTCACGACGAAATGTTGGCACAACTCTAATTAAATTGGCTATGGCTTTATAATTGTGATTTTGTTGCCGTTTCAGAAATAAGGTAACTTGTTGGCCATCCGCCATTGTCACAAACAATCTGGAGACACCACTCCACCCACCACGTCGTTTATTACGTGGCTCGACCAGTTCGGCTTCAACATCCCATAATTGTTCGAAACTGCCTAGTTGGTTTGCATCTAAAATGGCTTGCCATGTGGGTACAATATAATCTTTCATTAATAACTTATTTCCCTGAGAGCATGTAAAATGGAGGTCTTTATTTAATCAGAAAGGCCTGTCTGCGTCAAGGAACGCCCTTTTTAGTCAATTCTCCCTTGTAGCCTGGATTCCGCTGCGCTACATCCAGGCTACAAAGATTGTGAATCGCTATGGAAATTTGTTATACTGCTGTCATTTTGGACAGTTAGGGCCCTTCATCCGGCGACATATCTTGGATATTTATTAATGAAATTAGCCTTTTGTTTATTTAAATACTTCCCTTTCGGTGGTTTGCAACGAGACTTTCGCGCTGTGGTTGAGGCCTGCATTCAATCAGGCCATGAAGTCGATATCTATACTATGGAATGGACTGGCGAAATATTACCGCACGTTACAATCCACCTTGTACCAGTCAAAGGCATTGCTAACCATAAGCGTTACTGGAGTTTCTCAAACTATATTCAGTCCAAGGTGTCTGGACGCTATGATGCAGTCATTGGTTTTAACATGATGGCCGGGCTGGATGTGTATTTTGCTGCCGATGCGTGCTACCAACAACGGATGCAAACAACGAAAACTTTTCTGCATCGTCTTTCTTCACGGCATAGGTACTTCAGCAAATTAGAAGCGGCTGTTTTTTCTCCCTGCTCTAATACGAGTATTTTAGCTCTTGCGCAAAGACAAATTAATGATTTTTATTATCACTATAATACTCCGCTAGAACGATTTTATTTATTACCGCCTTGGCTCAATCCGGATAGATTTCCGCCAGATAATGTTGATGAAATTCGACAAACATATCGCCAACAATGGGGCATCGGTGATAATGATAAATTAATTTTAATGGTAGGCTCTGGATTCAAAACCAAAGGGTTAGATCGTGCTTTAATTGCCATTGCTGCATTACCCGAGCCTCTAAAAAAACAGGTAAAAATGTTTGTTATTGGACACGATAAACAAAAATTCTTTTTGCAACAAGTAAAAAAATTACAAGTGACTGAACAGGTGAAATTTCTTGGTGGTCGAACCGATGTCCCACAATTTATGTTTGCGGCAGATTTACTCCTCCACCCTGCTCACGTTGAAAATACCGGCAATGTATTATTTGAAGCTATGGTGGCTGGTTTAGCTATCATCGCAACTGACGTTTGTGGCTTTGCTCCTTATATTGTTAAAGCCAATGCCGGCATGGTGCTACCCTCCCCATTTAAACAGGAAAATCTAAATAGTTCGTTGCAAACTATGCTTCAGGCGGATTTCAGAGCTTATGGTAATAATGGTATAAAACTAACATCAACTATGTCATTTGATGCGATGCCACAATTAGCAACAAAATTCATTGAAAAAACAGCCACTAAAAAGCAAATGCAAACGCCTTTAGATAACATAAAACACTCATCTCATTTTTTTATTTATCCTGAATTACTCTCTCTTTTTAGCATCGAGACCTCTGCAGTTATGCAGCAAGACACTCGAATATCTGAAAGAGTTTCTGTTTTGGGACAGTCTCAAGATTACAACCACTATTTCTCTAAGATTATGCGCTTGTCGGGTGAACTCTATCGCAACATTGAAGGACGTAAAACCTTATTATTTGAACATGATAATCACCAATATTTTGCTAAATTACATTTTGGCATCGGATGGAAAAAGCTACTTAACTATTTAATCCAATTTCGATTCCCTGTGACATCCGCAAAAAATGAATATATAGCCATTAAAGCCGTAGAACGCTTACAAATAAATACGGTGCAAGCCGTGGGTTTTGGTTCGAGAGGTTTAAGTCCTGTTGACAAACAATCTTTCTTGCTCACGCGGGCGATATTAAACTGCATTAGTTTGGAAGAAATGATTCTGCAACATGATTTGAATATTGACTATAAATTAAAACGCCAGCTTATCAACGAAGTGGCAAAAATCGCAAAAAAACTGCATGAAAATGGATTAAATCATCGTGATTTTTACGCGGCGCATTTTCTGTTTGATCAAACTTTTTATGATGATACCCAAAAGGTTCGTCTCTATTTACTTGATTTGCATAGAGCACAAATCCGTAAATCTGTACCTTTCCGTTGGATGGTGAAGGATATTGCGAGCTTATATTATTCGGTATCACACCCTAAAATGACTCGACGCGATTTATGTTATTTTATGATGAAATATACCGGAAAACGTTTGAAAGATACTTTGCAGCAAGATAAAAAGTTTTGGAATAATGTAGCGCAAAAGGCGGCGCAACTTAACTTAAGAATACCGCAGAATAAGTAGCCTGGATGGAGCGCAGCGGAATCCAGGCTACACATCCATCCTATCTAACGCTTCCATCACTCGCTCAGGTTTTAATTGCTTTAAGCAATCTAAGTGTTGTAATGGACATTCGCGTTTAAAACAGGGGCTGCAGGATAAGCCTAAACGCACCACCTGCACTTGATCCGCTAAGGGTGGTGTAAAACGTGGATCAGACGAACCATAAACCGCAACTAACGGTCTGTTTAATGCTGCCGCAATATGCATTAAGCCAGAATCATTTGATACAACGGCACTCGCTTCGGATAACAAATCAATAGCTTCACCTAATGAAGTTTTACCTGCTAAATTCACACAACGTCCCTGCGTTGCAGCTTGAATCCGTTCACAAACCGCAAAATCATTTTTAGAGCCGTATAACCACACTTGCCAGCCGTGATGTAAATACTCATTGGCTACTTCAGCATAATGCTCATCTGGCCAACGTTTGGCGGGTCCAAATTCTGCCCCTGGACACAACGCCAGTACTTTGCGTTCAGTATCGATTAATTGATGTTTTATTCGTGCATTTTTGACATTTGCTGGTGTAACTCGAAAATAAGGTTGCGGATAGGGTTGAGTTAAGGCTGTATCAGGTTCAGAAGCTAGAGCCATGAAACGTTCGATCATGAGCGGATATTTTTGTTTATCTAAATGACGTAAATCATTTAATACTCCCCAACGCATTTCACCGCGCCAGCCCGTGCGTTTAGGGATATTTGCCCACCAGGGAATTAAAGCCGATTTAAAAGAATTAGGTAGTACGATGGATTGATCGTAGTTGTGCTTGCGCAAAGCGATGCCAATTTGACGGCGTTTTGCCAATGCTATCTCACCATGGCCAATAGGCAAACTTAAGGCTTCATTCACTTCTGGCATCCGCTCCAACAACGGTCGACTCCAATCGGGTGCCAAGACGTCAATAATGGCAGCCGGATTGCGTTGTTTAAGGCGCATAAATAGCGTTTGCGCCATGACCATGTCGCCCACCCAAGAAGGGCCAACGATGAGAATAGGTTCAGCTTGATTAGACATTAAAATTCACCTTTACGTGCATCTGCAGACACTAATACATATTGTGCGCCACAATAGGGACAAGTTGCTTTACCGGTTTCTTCAATCGGTAAATACACTTTAGGATGGGCATCCCATAGCCGCATTTGCGGCATGGGGCACGATAAGGGCAGGTCCGCTGGAATCACCTCATAACAACGTGACTCGCTGGCTCGCTCTAATTGCTGTTCAGGCATATCAATTCCTCACTCGGCATTACTCGGGAAAAGGAGCGATAATACCATAAATAGCAGACATTTGTCATGTCGAGTACAAAATTACAACACAGCTATTCCACTCTGGGCAGGTTTATCTTTTTGTGCTAATCTTACGCCACTAAATGATGAGCAATTTGTGAATTGCCCCTACTTATAAGGAATCTTAATCGAATGAAAAATACCAATTACCGTACCGAAAAAGACAGCATGGGCAGCATCGATGTACCAGCAGATGCCTATTGGGGAGCGCAAACGCAGCGTTCGTTACATCATTTCGCCATTGGTCACGATACCATGCCAAGAGAATTGATCCGGGCTTTTGCTATTTTGAAAAAAGCCGCGGCATTGACCAATTTTGATTTAGGTAAACTCGACAAACAAAAAACTGATTTAATTGTTCAAACTACCGATGAAATTATTTCAGGTGAGTTGGCCGATCAATTTCCTTTAAGCGTGTGGCAAACCGGTAGCGGCACCCAAACCAATATGAATGTCAATGAAGTAATTTCTAACCATGCTATTGAAATTGCAGGTGGCGTACTAGGTAGTAAAAATCCAATTCATCCCAATGATCATGTCAACATGTCACAATCCTCCAATGATACCTACCCTACTGCAATGTATATTGCCGCAGCCTGTAGCATTCACGATGTTTTATTAAAATCAGTAAGAACACTTCGAGATAGTTTGAACCAAAAAGCTATCGAATATAAAGACATCGTCAAAATCGGTCGTACACATTTGCAAGATGCCGTACCTTTAACATTAGGACAAGAATTTTCTGGTTATGTGGCACAATTAGACATGGATATGGCATCAATTGAATATTCGTTGAAAGACTTATATGAACTCGCCATTGGTGGCACCGCTGTCGGCACGGGTTTAAATACTCACCCTAAATTTGCTGATAAAGCCGCTGCTTATATTGCTAAGCTAACGGGTTTACCTTTTGTTTCGGCGCACAATAAGTTCGCAGCTTTAGCTGCGCATAATGCGATGGTTTTTGCCAGTGGTGCATTAAAAACTTTGGCCACCTCCTTAATGAAAATTGCTAATGATATTCGGTGGTTAGGTTCAGGCCCACGCTGTGGCTTGAATGAATTGCATTTACCTGAAAATGAACCAGGTTCATCAATTATGCCCGGCAAAGTCAATCCTACTCAATGCGAAGCCTTAACCATGGTGTGCGTGCAAGTGATGGGAAATGACACTGCTATTAGTTTTGCTGGTTCACAAGGTAATTTCGAATTAAATGTATTTAAACCTGTAATGATTTTTAACTTGATGCACTCTATTAATTTATTAACTGATGCTTGCCATTGCTTTAATGAATATTGTATTAAGGGATTAGAAGTTAATCACGCACAAATTAAATCCTATGTTGATAATTCACTGATGCTAGTGACTGCGTTAAATCAAGTGATTGGTTACGATAAAGCTGCTGAAATTGCAAAAAAAGCCTTTAAAGAAAAAACCTCATTGAAAGAAGCATGCTTGGCATTGGGATATTTAATTGAAAGTGAGTTTGATAAACACGTCGATCCTAAAAAGATGATTAAGCCGGGGGAATAAATTCCAGGCTACACATAAAATCCCGCTGCTTCGATTAACTGTATCAAGTTGATTCCCTGCGGAGTTTTCTTGTTGAGATAAAACTTTTCTTTGTAACTTTGCAAAATATATAGATATTCTGGCTCCGTTAAATAAGGCAAAATCCGTTGTGCCAATCGAACATCACTTAGTTTGTTAGCGCTGAGTTTTTGAAATAAAACCGCAGCCAATTCCATTAATTTGGCTGCTTTGCGTTCGGGTGAAATACCATCTAGACTTTGCAACATTTCACTCATAGCGGTAGATTTATCCCAAGCTAGCCATTGTCGATAAAACGATAACGCATTTTGTTTACATTGAATAATCGCATCAGGCGTATGTGCTCGTTGTTCAGCCATAAATAAAATAAATAACATCACAGGGAGCGCGGCTTCGGTGTTCGCCCACGAACAATTCCCGGTAATTTGTGTGGGGATGGGTAATTGCGTTAAAGCAACCAAACCTAAAAATTGCGGAACTTCCTCAGTAATCGTTTGTTTGTTTTGTTTGGTGTACATCAATTGCTTGATAAATTCTGGCGTAAAGGCCTGCGGTTTTCTCATGCGGTATAACACTACACTACCATGTTCCTTACCCCATTCTCCACGATCACATTTCACTAAAATATCCGCATAATTTACTAGAGTAATTGCATGGCCTTCATATCCCACCGGAATGAGTAACAATTTATTCAGTAGCAATTGATCGATTCGACTCTGAAATAAACGATAATCCAAGGTGAAATGTTGATAACGAATTAATTCTGATGCCGTCTCAAAAGCTTGAATAATTTTATCTAAATAAGGAAAATAAGCTCGCAAGTGACGCGCAGCAAAACTGGATTTAAATCGCGTTAATGAATTCTGCACAATACCTAATGTAAATTCAAGAAAAAAACCTTCCATATCCAATTGCATAAAATGTTTTTCATGACTAACAATATCAACTGGGCCGATCAATTCATATCGATGGGCTAATAATTTAGCTTGAATAAAATCTTGTGCCACATTTAAATCGGCACCGTATTTATAGAGTAAGGCTTTCAGTTCATTTTGATTCCGTAAAACTGGCAAAACGAGTACAGGTTGACTACTGCGTGAATGAGCGTTTGGATCGGCACCATTTTTCAATAACAATTCGCATAACGGTATATCCCCTACTTCTACCGCCCAATGCAACGCGGTATGTCCAGTTAAACCAGAAAACTTCGTATCAGCACCGTGTTCTAATAGTAAATTGACGATATCCACTTTGCGAAACATTACCGCCTCAATCAGCGGAGTAAACCCATATTCATCATAATCATTGATGTCTTCTCCCGCGTCTATCCATGGACGTACATCATCGATGTTTCCGTGAATAATCGCTTTGGCAATCGTTGGATAATTCATAGCTTAGCGCCTTTAGTAAGGTCGCGGTGTGGGTGTGGTTGCATTCACTAATCCCAGTTGTTTTTGTAGCTTCAATTTTTTATGGTATTCCAGGGCGGCTTTCACTTCCGCATCTTCACTCTCCCCCGGAAGCGGCGTTTCTTCGCGATTATCAATACCAGAAAAATAGGCTTTGCTGGCGAGCGGATGATTATCATCACCAAATTCGCTAGTTTGAGCATTATCGCGTTGACTGTGGGGTTTATATTCTCGCGCAGGATCTACCCGTCCTTTGTGTTTGGAACGGATGTCTTGAAATATGTCAAAATATTCCCCTTCGGGCAGCAGCGAACTGGCGCCCGTCGTACCGCCTGATTCATCTTCCTCTTCCGCTTCGGTCAGCAGCACATTGCGTTGCTGTAATTGCCTGCTGGACAGTTTCTTATCACTCATTGCGTTTGCCCTGCCTGTTAAGAGCCCTCTCCCCCATTGTCGTGCCAGCGCAGGCTGGCATCCATTTTCGGGAGTGGATGCCAGCCTGCGCTGGCACGACAATGGGTGTGGATAGTTACACTCTTCTAATTATAGCCCTAATCCCGATCACTTTAACCCCCGACCACCATCAACGGCTAAAATCTGCCCGGTGACATAGTTGGCCTGGGATAAATAATATACAGCATGAGCAATATCTTCCGGACACCCCTGCCGATGTAAAGGAATTTTATCAATAATATCATGCTGTTGCTGGGCAGTCAGCGCATTGGACTGCTCTGGCCAAGCCACATTCCCCGGTGATACTGCATTAACTCTTACATAGGGTGCAAATTCTTTAGCTAAAACCTTCGTTGCCATCACCAAAGCGGCTTTGGCAATACAATATACCGAATAATCACGTAAAGGTCGTTCCGCATGCGTATCAGCAATATTAATGATGGTTCCCGCATGATTTTTCAAGTGGGGGAAAGCTGATTGAGCGAGAAAAAATGCGCCTTTTACATTACTGCTTTGCAAATCATCCCACATAGCTTCCGTGACTTGCCCCGCCGGCGTATGATAAAAACCAGATGCATTATTAACCAATACATCCAACCGCCCCCAGGTATTAACGACCTGTTCAATCCATTGCGGTAATCGTTCAATAGTATGCAAATCACCTTGCAATGTGATGGCTGAACTTGGACGAAGATGATTTAGCGTTTTGCATAGGCCGATAGCGGCTTCAGAGGATTCGCGATAATGAATCACCACATTAAAACCTTCGGAATGTAGATGGCTAGCGATGGCAGCCCCTACTCGCCTGGCTGCGCCGGTAATTAAAGCCACTGGGTACATAGGTCGATCCTTTCAAAATATGATATATTAGTCATTCTAACTTTTAAAGAATCATACAATGACATTACCACAACCAAACCCAGCTATGCTGAAAATCAGCAAGACACTTTCTCGGCTGATACAACAACGGATTTTGCAACAAGGCAAAATCAGCTTTGCTGAATTTATGCAAATGGCATTGTATTATCCTGGGCTTGGCTATTATAGCGCAGGCGCAGTAAAATTAGGAAATTCCGGTGATTTTATCACAGCCCCAGAAATTTCCCCGCTTTTTTCTTATGTGTTAGCGAATCAAGTCTCAGGTATTTTATCGGAATTAACCAATGGCAACGTTTTGGAGTTTGGTGCCGGAACAGGTTGCATGGCTGCCATCATATTGCAGCAATTAGCTAACTATGGTCAATTACCTCAACACTATTATATTTTAGATGTTAGTGCTGATTTACGCGAACGGCAATATCAAACGCTCGCCACTATGTGTCCAGAATTATTAGATCGCATAGTTTGGTTATCAGACTTACCAGCTCATTTTTGCGGTGTGGTGTTAGCCAATGAAGTACTCGATGCGATGCCAGTTAATGTTTTTCTATGGCAACATCAAAAACTATTTGAACGGTTTGTAACTTATGAAAAGGATACATTTTGTTGGATAGATGCACCATCAGAAACACCTGCTCTGCAAGCCATTCTAGAAGAATATTTACCTTCGTTGTCTAGTCCTTATATTTCTGAGGTCAATCTTTATCTTGAAGCTTGGTTACAGCGATTGAATCAAAGTGTGCAGCAAGGGGTGGTTTTGTTGATTGACTATGGTTTTCCTGCACACGAGTATTATCATCCCCAACGTCAGATGGGGACTTTGATGTGTCATTATCAACATCAAGCTCATCCCAATCCTTTTTTATGGCCTGGCTTGCAAGATATTACTGCGCATGTGGATTTTACTGCCGTAGCAAAAGCAGCTATTGCAGCTGAATTTGATATAGTCGGTTATACTAACCAAGCTAGTTTTTTAATGGCCAATGATATTTTATCATTTGTGCCCAATGAAGATATAGCAACACAGTATCAACATGGACAAGATGTGAAGCGCTTAATCCATCCGTCGGAGATGGGTGAGTTATTTAAAGTGATGGCGCTGGGAAAACCATAGTCAATCAACAAAACCACCCCTTGCTGCACACTTTGATTCAATC
>CAZULF010000029.1:0-21715 GCA_964621215.1 uncultured Legionellales bacterium
ATTTTGCCAGCTACATTACTCGATCGAACATCCGGTCGAAATAGTGTGGGGCATCGCTTTCATCATCCCGATACCATCGCTTTAATGCATGCCGATGATTATGAACAAGCATTAGAAGCTGCTTATGTTATTCCTTCTTTTACTAAACGTCGCCAACAAATCCACTCACAAATTACCGCTCTTGCGCACGAAGTCAATGGTCAGGCATTAATTGACGCTGATTTACTTGATGAAGTGACGGCTTTAGTCGAATGGCCAGTTGCAGTGCGCGGTGAGTTTGACAAACGTTTTCTCGCGGTGCCACAAGAAGCATTAATTTCCGCCATGCAAGGACATCAAAAAAGTTTTGCTATTGTTGATAAAAAACATCATTTGATGCCCTATTTTATCACCATCAGCAATATTGAAAGTCATGACGTACAACGGGTAATAACCGGCAATCAGCGGGTCATGCATGCGCGATTGTCTGACGCTGAATTCTTCTATAAAGCCGATAGTAAACGCGACTTATCGCATTATGTTGATCGTTTGAAAACCGTCGTATTTCAAACACAGTTGGGTACTCTGTATGACAAAACCCTGCGCGTGCGTGAGTTAGCTGGAATTATTTCCGGTAACGAAACGAAACAATTAGCCTTAACACAACGCGCAGCTGAATTATGTAAAGCCGATTTAATGACTGACATCGTCGGTGAATTTCCTGAATTACAAGGTATTGCGGGCTATTATTATGCTAAAAACGCAAAAGAACCGATGGAAGTTGCCTTAGCGATTAAAGAACATTATCTGCCACGATTCGCCGGCGATGAGTTGCCAACCACCTCTGCCGGTTGTGCTGTGGCGATTGCCGATCGTTTAGATACGTTAGTGGGGATTTTTGGTATTAATCAAATACCCACCGGCGAGAAAGACCCGTTTGGTTTACGCCGTACTGCATTAGGTATTTTACGTATCATCATTGAACATGAATTAAATTTGGATTTGCGTACATTAATAGATATCGCTTATGCCAACTATATGCCACTACCGAATACTAAAGCTCCTGAGCAAGTTTTTGATTTCATCATGGAACGTTTACGCGCGTGGTATGCCGATAGACAAATTCCCGCTGAGGTATTCAATGCGGTATTAGCGGTAAATCCAACGCAACCTTTAGATTTTCATCATCGCATTAATGCGGTCAGCCAATTTATTCAATTACCAGAGGCTTCTGCGTTAGCTGCTGCTAATAAGCGTGTCAGTCGTATTTTACAGAAAGAAAAGGTTATCGATAATCATGCTGTTGTGATTAATCCAGCTTTATTTGAGAATGATGCAGAACGGTTATTGGCCGATGCATTAACAAAACAAGAATCTATTATAAAAAATAATGCGGATTACACCAACATTCTAAATTCATTAGCTTCTTTGCAACAACCCATCGATCAATTTTTTGATCATGTGATGGTCATGACCGAAGATAAAGCACGACGCGAAAATCGGTTAGCATTATTACAGCAATTACGTGCATCGTTTTTGAAAGTGGCTGATATTTCGGTGTTGCAGGGATAATCATGAAACTAATCATACTCGACCGAGACGGCGTAATAAATTACGACTCGCCGGATTACATCAAATCGGTTGCTGAATGGCACCCTATTCCTGGTAGCTTAGAAGGCATCGCCAAACTCAACGCAGCAGGTTTTACCGTTGCAGTTGCCACCAATCAATCGGGAATTGGTCGTGGATTCTATGATTGGGATACGCTGAATGCGATCCATGATAAATTACAAACTGAATTAGCCAAACTGAATGGACATATCGATTATTTTGCTGTGTGTCCACATCATCCCGATGTTCACTGTAACTGCCGCAAACCTAAAACCGGGTTGTTAGAACAAATCGCCGCACATTATAAGTGTTCGTTAAAAAACGTTCCTTGTATTGGTGATAGTTATCGCGACTTAGCCGCCAGCATCGCTATGGACGCTCGCTCTATTTTAGTTCTGACCGGCAACGGCGAAAAAACAAAAACGCAGCTATTACTAGAACAATCAGTTGAGATTTTTGCTGATTTAGCAGAAGCCGCGGTTATGTTAATTTGACGCTACTGGGTGGTTGCACCAAAGCTCACATAATAGGCGCATCATTCTCGACGTGCCGCGACTTGTTCGCGGCATCCACAACACATCGCCCCCGGGATCCCACGAATAAATAGAGGGACGACGAGAGCATTTAATAAAATGCCCCCTGCAGAGAGACAATTTTCATTATTTCTATTCTTTAATATTTCGTTAATTTATATACAATACAATGTTAATACTTACATTAATAGAAGTATGTTAATTATTAACGCTCATTATGACTAAAAAAACTCTGACCGGGGCTCAAATAAAAGATCATTACAAAGATCTTCGCAATCTCGTTTTCCGTGGGGGAGGCTGGAAAGGCTTCGTCTATCCTGGCGCTATCCGTGCAATGGAAGAACTAGATCTTATTGCACAAATAAAGTGTGTTGCGGGTAGTTCTGCTGGTGCTATTGCTGCAACTATAGTCGGGCTGGGGTGTTCTGCGGACGAATTTGAGAGTTTTATGCAAGAACAGGAGTCGATGGATTTAGTCGATATTATTCAAAAACCAACTCCAGTCAAAAAGCCCCCCACTCAAACTTTTAGCGTTTTTATCGCTCATGGTGATAAATTATATAATTTCTACCATCAACTGATTTATCGTTGTGTGAAAGCGCGACTCGACGAATTGCTTCTTGACGAAACAAACATTCGCAACCTATTAGATAATATTCGTCAATCTATTAACAATAAAAGTAACTTATTAAAAAAACTCCAGCAAAAACAACAAGCTATTACTTTACATGGAAGCTACGATTCGCTAATATTCGAGGAGCAAAAAAAATTATCCGATGAAATCGCCGAGTTAAATAAAAAAAGCAAGATTTAATAAATAACGCTTATAAACTTCATAAGTTACAGCAGAATGTTAGTAGCAACAGCAACTATAAAATCACCTTTGCAGATATTAGACTAATACGAAAATATCTCCCGCAGAAAGTGAAGGATATTCATATCACAGCAACCAACATCACCAATAACAACGAGATCTTTTATTTTTGTGAAAAAAACTCACCTAATGTAGAGGTTGCACTTGCTCTAAGTGCTAGTACAGCAATCCCTGGATTTTTTAAACCTGTTGATATCAATGGAACCCGCTATATAGACGGCGGAACAAAAATTAATTTTCCTATTAACTATTTTTTGAATGAACAAGAGAACCACGGGAAATTAACAACACTAGGCTTAATTCCATCAAATCGTTCCTATCCTAAAACTGGCACTGATAACAAAACGTTTTTTGAAAAGCTAAAAGATTTATTTGTTTATTTATTTTATAGCATAGATCGCTCGTCTATTAGTAGACAAGAATTAGCTAGAACACAAACATTTATAGCCAGGGGAAATTGCAAAGTAGTTGAATTACCTATCGGTAATATAGGAACCTTTAGCTCTGGAATATCGCCGCCGGAACAGCAGAATTTATCGAGAAACGCACAGGCCACCTTGCACAACACTCTCAGTTGTATAACACAACCAGCAGAGCCCTCGACGTGGAAGAAAAATAAGCCAAGAGAAACCGTTACGAGTTATAATACATTCGGAACTTTATTTGATACATCAAACCATGATGCTTCTCTCGTTTCAAATATCAATCCATTTATTCTCGATGTTAAACAATTTAATTAAACGATAGATAGAGTATTGCTCTCTAGCCCTTTCATTTATAACAAAAACAATCCGTAGTATGATCGTTTATCAAACCTGCTGCTTGCAGAAAAGCATAGCAAATCGTACTGCCAACAAATTTAAATCCACGTTGTTTTAAATCTTTTGAGACAGCATCAGAGAGTGGAGTGGACGCAGGAATTTGCTTAATCGATTTCCAGTGATTTTTAACAGGTTTATGATCGACAAAATTCCATAAATAGTCTGAAAAACTTCCGAGTTCTTCTTTCAATTTCAAAAAAGCTTGTGCATTGGTCACCGCAGCATTAATTTTTAAGCGATTGCGAATAATGCCGCTGTCTGCCATCAACTTTTCAATACGTTTGATGTCATAGCGCGCGACCAGAGCGGGATCAAAATTATCAAAACTTTTACGGAAATTATCGCGCTTTTTAAGAATAGTTAACCAACTCAAACCCGCTTGCATTCCATCTAATATTACAAACTCAAATAGCTTTTGATCATCATATAAAGGGACTCCCCATTCGTGATCATGGTAATCAATATAAATTTGATCCTGGCTTACCCAGGCACAGCGTTGCTTAGTTGACATGAATTTTCTCCCTCTTCAGTTATTAATTTACATATCCTTCTTGTTTTAACTGTACATCTAGTTCCGCTGGTTGCTCCTGCACCCGATTGCGACTACGGCTGCGACTAACGATAATAATACCGGATAAAACAAACATACCGCCGATTATCTGGTTGGGTTCAATTGGTTGGTTAACCAATAAGGCGGCAAGAATGGCGGTAACCACAGGCTGCATAAGAACTACTATCGAAACTAAGGTTGCGGGTAAATGACCTAAAGCGTAGTTTATTGCTGAATATCCACCAACTTGAGTAATCACGGCAAGACCGAGAAAGTTCCAATAAGTCTGGGATGAATACCCTGTCAGCGGTAGGCCTAGCGCCAAACAAAAAGGTAATAAAAAAATGGCACCGGCTACAGCAGAAATCCAAAAACTGCTAAGCACTCCCAATTTAACTCGACATTTTTGCGTTGCTAGAAAAAATCCAGCATAACCCAATGCCGCTACCAAAGACAGAAAATCGCCCATTCCTAACGTAGGATGATTAATATAATCCGTCCCAACAATCACGATAATACCTACCGCGGCAGCTAACCAGCCAGTCCAAAAAATATAGTTTAATTGTTCTTTGAAAAAAACCAGCGCAAATATTGCAATCCATAAAACCGACGTATTATTGAATAAGGTTGCATTTGCCGCCGACGTCATAAAGACAGAAATATTCCAAACCGCAATATCCGCCGCGAAAAATACACCCGCAATAATCGCATAAATAACATGTTTGCGCGAAAAAGGCCGTTCCGCTTTTGTCATAAAATAAAATGGAATCACCGTCACAACCGCGGCGATCCCTTCACGGTAAAAAGCGGTCACGACCCCTGGCGCTTTTGCCCATAAAACAAATAACGATGAAAGAGCTAGAGCAAAAACGCTAAATAGGAGCGCGGCATAGGGGAGCCAGGATTTTGAAGGAGCTGGAGATTTAGTCATTTTGTTTGTTTCATCTTTGTGAATTATCGGAGGGCATCTTTATTAACGAAATAAACCGAAAGTGCCTGAAGTTTCGTTTCACTAGAACACCTCGATTGTGCTCGAATTATACAGATTAATGCCTGTAATTGCAATTTACTTTAGCTAAAGAAAAAGGGCATAAAAAGATTTATTTTTAGAAGCTTGTTCTGCTATAATCGGCATATTATTTTTATATGCACTTAAATAATAAATCTTAGGAGTGGGTAATTGTGAAAAATACATCTGGCGGAAAAAAACATGACTTTGTTCAAGTTAAGAATCCAAGAACCGAGCGTTACGTAAAAATTGATCGTGCGGAAGGACGGATTATTTCACAAAAAACCAGTCCAGGTCCTTATAAAGGTGTTCCAGTTGCGAGAAAATCCAAGTGATAGTATATAGTCCGTTAGATGGAGACCCGCTTAAAACCTCCATTCGAAGTAAACCACGACACTGTTTTTTAATGACGCGGCTAGGTATGCCTATTCCAGAAGAGGCATACAATATTATAAATATGATCGAGAAATTATGTGATTCGCAAGGATATACAGTCATTGATGCTAGAGAAGAAGAGATCTTCTACTTAAAATCTGGCGGCTTATAGCCGCATCGCCCTTATCCATAGCCATCTGTCACGAAGATTTCCCAGAAAAAACTCAAATGAACATATACTATGAATTGGGTATAGCTCAAGCAATGGGGAAAGAAACAATAATCGTTAAATCATTAAATGCAACAGTCCCAAGTGATCTTATTCGTTCTGAATATATCGTATTTGATGATAAATTTAGTGATAATTTTTTAAAATATCTCAAAGGATTAGATGAGCAAGCAGAATATTATCGAACTGTTGCCGAACAGGTTGAAAGAAATCCATTACTCGCTCTCGATTATTTTAAGCGCTCCTTCCTTATCTCTGGCGACGAACGACTCCGTAAAAAAGCGAGAACCTTATTTAACAGCTCAGGCTTCCAAACAAGAGCTAAAAACAGCGTCGAGAATTTAATCGTATCTTTTTAAATTTATCTTACTTCCCAATACAAAAACTTGAAAAAATTCGTCCCAAGAGGTCATCTGAAGTAAATTGCCCGGTGATTTCGCTTAACACCTGTTGGGTTATGCGTAGATCTTCGGCTAATAACTCGCCCATTCTATGTTGGGAAAACTGGGTATCTGCATCGCGTAAAAGTTCATATGCACGGTTAAGAGCATCGAGATGACGACGCCTAGCGATGAACTGGCCTTCGCTTTGTTGAGATAAGCCGACGCTATTAATCAAGTGTTGCCGCAATAAATCCATACCCATTCCCTGCTTCGCAGAAATATAAATTTGCGAGCCGTGTTTAGCTTTGTGCAGTTCGACTTGATGCGCAGCCAAATCGATTTTATTAAAAATAACGATCACATTGCGACCGGTTAAACCATATTCATCCAGTAAGTCATCAATAGATTTATCGTGAACTTGTGTGATATCGACAATTAATAATAATAAATCGGCTTTATCGATTTCGTTGCGAGCACGTTTAATGCCCTCTTGCTCAACCGGATCATCACTATCGCGTAATCCGGCCGTATCAATAATGTGTAAAGGAATTCCGTCCAATAAAATTTGTTCTTTAATTAAATCACGAGTGGTGCCGGGAATATCGGTTACGATAGCTGTTTCTTTGCCGCTTAATTGATTGAGTAAACTGGATTTACCCGCATTAGGTTTTCCGGCTATCACAACAGTTAAACCTTCGCGTAATACGGCCCCCTGCTTGGCCTTTTTTAGTAACTCTTGCAAATCGGCAATGATGGTATGCAATTGGCCAGTAATCACTCCGTCCGATAAAAAGTCCACTTCTTCTTCAGGGAAATCAATCGCGGCTTCCACATACATGCGCAAGCGAATCAACGCTTCCACCAATTGGTTTACTTGCTGTGAAAACTCGCCTTGCAAAGAACGTATGGCACAACGCGCGGCTTGTTCGGATGCACTATCGATGAGGTCGGCAATAGCCTCAGCTTGCGCAAGGTCGATTTTGTCATTCAGAAATGCCCTTTCGCTAAATTCACCCGGCCTAGCTAAACGTGCGCCTAAGGCTAAAATTCGCCGCAATAGGCGATCCATTACAACCGGCCCACCATGCCCCTGAAACTCAACCACATCTTCGCCAGTGAACGAATGGGGGTTGGGGAAGAATATCGTTAACCCCATATCGATAACCTCGCCGTTATCGTCGATAAAGGTACCATAGGTAGCGTAACGGGGTTGAGGAAGCTGACCAGTGACGGTTTGCAGAATAAACGCGGCCTTGGGGCCTGAAACACGGATAATGCCCACGCCACCTCTTCCTGGTGGCGTTGCAGGGGCAGCTATCGTGTCATTAGTGAGCATCATGAGCTTGTTTTAGCAATAACCTTACTGTCTTTGCCTTCAATCTGACGCGTGATGAACCATTGTTGCAAAATGGATACCATGCTATTCACAACCCAATACAATACCAAACCGGCTGGGAAACTTAGGAATAAAACTGTAAATACGACTGGCATAAACATCATCACTTTAGCCTGAGTCGGATCCGGTGGTGGAGGATTCAGCTTTTGTTGCACAAACATCAAGAATCCATTAATCAACGGCAAGATAAAGTACGGGTCTTTCACCGATAAATCATGAATCCAGAAAATAAACGGCGCTTGGCGTAATTGTACACTTTCTACTAACACCCAATACAAAGCGATGAAGAATGGAATTTGTACTAGCATAGGCAAACAACCACTCATGGGATTAACTTTTTCGTGTTTGTATAACTCCATCGTTGCTTGCGCCATTTTTTGACGGTCATCACCAAATCGCTCTTTTAATGCTAACATTTTGGGTTGCAGCTTACGCATCTTGGCCATGGAACGATAACTGGTCGCTGACAAGTGGAAAAAGGCCACTTTAATCAAGATGGTAACAACAACAATCGACCAGCCCCAATTGCCGATCAAATCGTAGATCTTCTGCATTAACCAGAAAATTCCCTCAGAAATAAACCATAACCAACCATAATCGATGGTCAGTTTTAAATGGGGCGCCAAAGCGTTAAGCTGATCGCCTAATTCAGGACCGACATACAATTGCATCGACGTAGTGACGGTTTGACCTGGCGTGACGAGAAGAGCAGGCCCGGCAACACCCACGGTAAATAAATTGTTGGGTTCAACCTGAGTAAAGAAACGATTATTTTGTTGCTGATCCGGTACCCACGCGGTCAAGAAATAATGTTGCTGCATAGCCGCCCATCCGCCGATACTTGTCTGGTTTACGGGCTGTTTCAGCATATCTTTAAAACTGATTTTTTGGTACGGTTTATTCGTCGTTGAAATAGAAGCACCGGTGAAGGCGGTAATATTAAATAAACTCGTGGTTTCTTCTATTTTGGTACGAGATAATAATCCATATAAACCACCCTGCCACACCATCGAACCATTATTTTGAATTCGGTAACTTACGCCGATATTGTATTTGCCTGGCGTGAAGGTAAAGCTTTTTACTAACTGCAAGCCTTTAGCATTTTGCCAAGTCATATTGACAACTAATTCTTTTTCGCCATCGGTTTGATAATGTGATTCAGGCGAAGTGTAAGTCACTTGGTTATCAGAAAAAGTATTATCCACGCTGACTAAAGAACTTTGGGCTAAATAACGTGTGAATGGCTCATTATTCAATAAGACCACGGGCTCAGGGCTGTCTTGAGTTTGCGGATAATGTAATAACGCAGCATTGGTAATCACGCCGCCTTGAGGATTAATTTCAACATCCAGCACATCGGTTTTTACATGAATGAGTTCAGCAGGTGCATTAACTAGCGTTGCGGTGCCAACTGTATTCGCCGCTGCAGCGGGTGTGGTAGTCGATAAAGGAACGTTAGGTGTTACCGTATTATTAGTCGTTGTCGTTGTTGCGGGAGCTGCAATTTGTTGTGCCGCTTGCGGCGGATGCTCTGATGTCCACTTATGCCATAAAACGGCACCTAGTACCGCCATTAAGATAACTAAAAAAATACGTCGTTGTTCCATGATAGTCTCTCTATTTTCTTAATTTGTTTACTAGGGTCGGTACTAAATCAACTCCACCTTTATGCCAGGGATGGCAACGCAGTAATCGTCGCCCGGTTAGCCACCCGCCTTTTAAAGCTCCGTGTAGTGTTAAGGCTTCCACGGCGTAATGCGAACAGGAGGGATAAAACCGACAGCAGTTTCCCAATAAGGGGCTTAGTATATACTGATACAGTTTGATTAACTGAATTAAAATTTGCTTTGTGCTAAAACGATGTTTTGCCACAGTGTGTTTATTGTTTGCCACGTTTGATGCCGATCTTGTTGAGCCAGTTCTTTCCGAACCAGGATAACAACGTCCAGTCCCTGGAGGGATTGTTGCTGAAGCCGAAAACTTTCGCGTATTAATCGTTTGCATAAGTTACGTTTTACCGATGAGGTTAGCGCTTTTTTCGGCACTACCAGCCCTAAGCGAGGATGGTTGAGCGTATTTCGCCGCACCAGGGCAAGAAAACCAGGCGCAAAAAATCGTTTATCGACTTTATCAAAGACGGCCTGAAACTCCGAGCTCTTTAATAATCTTGCTGCTTTAGGAAAAGCATTAGGCTTCATCTAGTCACTACGCAGATAGGCGCGCACGACCTTTTGCTCTACGACGAGACAAAACAGCTCTACCGTGACGGGTAGCCATACGAGCACGGAAACCGTGAGTTCTTTTTCTTTTCAAAACACTAGGCTGAAACGTTCTTTTCATTGTCTTATTCCATGGTAATAGCGCCATAACCCTTATAACGCAGGCTACGGCGGTTCAAAATTAAGCAGGCTATGATATTTTCGTTGCGGACAAATGTCAAGCGAATAGTAAATATATTGTAGCCTGGATGGAGCGAAGCGGAATCCGGGATGATTGGGACCTTGTGTCATCGAAGTCTTGAGTGAAGGCGCTGTAAATACGTTTCTATACTCTCAGGTTCACTCTAGACTTCGAGGCACAAGGTCAAAAGATTCTAGCTCTTAGGCTTTGATACCAGCTAACTCTGCGCTTGTTTGTAGTGGGAGCTCTGTCATCATTAGAGAGGTGTTAGGAGAAGTATGACCGCGAGGCAGTACTGGAGCCGTATTGCAATCTCTAAAAAGGCCATATCTATTCATATTAACCAAGGTGCCCCCTACCGCAGCGCCAATCAAACCGCCCACAAGAGAACCCACCGGCCCTCCTATTAGGGAACCTATTAATCCACCAATTGCCGCACAGGCGACTAGAGCTACACATTCTCCAAATGATACGGGGATGCCAAAAAAGCTGATTTTACAATCGCATTCAGCTTTTGCGGTTGGTTTATTATCACCATCTATCTCGACATTAACAGAAGGAGCAGCTTCCTCACATAAGGAGGCTTCTATTTCATCAAGGGATTTTCGGACCACTGAAAGCGTTTCAGCTTCAGCAGGCGCTAATACTTCAATTTCCAATATACACTTGTTAAATTGTTTCAAAAACTGGGGTAGTTCAGTTTCGCTGCAATGTGTCAAAGAATCTTGTGGCACAAGCTGCTCAAATTTATCTAAATTTCCTATTAATGCTCCATATTCCGCGGTATTGTTATTTGCTACCGTATTAGCAGCTATTTTTTTTATTATAGAAAATACGCTGGTAATATCAGTGCGCATGTTGGATGTAGAAAACATGACCAAGTAATCTTTTATCCTTTTTTCTGTCTCGTCTAGTTTTCTATTAATTTCAGTTAAGTCATATGCCATTTTAGTTACCTTTGTTTAGTTTTAAAAAAACACTAGCCCAATTAAAGTTAATTAAGTAGTTAAAATACTCTCACACCCGGAACAAAGGGAGCCGTATGATGAGAAGGCAGCTGAGCATTAGTCTTACCACAATCAAAAAAGCCACATCGACTTAAAAGAACCGCAGTAGCTCCTACTGCAGCGCCCGCCAGCCCCCCAACGAGAACCCCAACCGGGCCACCGAAATAAGCGCCAATTAAAGCACCGACGAGAGTACATGCGGCGATAGCCATACCCGCTTTAAACTTCATTTTCGATCCAAAGAAATTAAAATGACATTCGAAATCGCCCTTCACATCAATAACATCTTTTTTTATTTCTTCTAAAGGTTTAACAGCTTGAGAAAGATTAGCAAAGGGACTGATGATCAATGGTTCGTTTGAACTATCAGTTTGTTGAGGAGGCTGAATTGGCTGTTTTAGGCCTGCCGTTATCTCTAAAAAGTTTTTTACAAAAGTATGAATAGCTGGGAAATCTTTCGAGGCTTCAGGGTTAATTAGTTTTTCAACATCCGATAAATAAGTTTCTACATGAGCAAGAGTAATCTCATTTGATTCATTCTGAACTACGTTTTCTATTTCTTTAAATACGTCTTCGATAGATTGTTGTGGGACATCCTTATATACATAAAACGCATTTTTGGGAAAACTATTTAAATATTTTAAGAGTGCCAACTTTACCCTGTTAATTTCTTCGCTATTTATTGCCATGATAGTTACCTTTGTTTAGTTTTAGAAAAATGTTCGGCCTATTAAGGTTACAGTTGATTAAGGAATTATATACAGATACTTAACCAAATCACATACCTATAAAAAATATTCATACTAAAGAAACCGTGCAGATTATACCCATTGTTCAATGAAGATACAAGATGGTTTGCTCTGTACCGGACAAAAATCTATTTTACCGAATAAATCGTGGGAGCCAGGGGTATCGATACGTTCTGGATACCGAGGACAAGCCGGGGTATGACAAGGTGTTAGTAAAATGTCCCATGCAGAAGAGAATTCTAAAAAATTAGAACGACCTAATAATAATATATTATATATATTAATTTAGAGATTATTATGTGCCTGATATTCCGGTATAAGTTTTAATTTACATTTAAAATCAATTAGTTGTTTAAACTTAAACTATGTGATTATGACGCTAATATCCACTGATTTAGGTTGTGATGAAACTTGGATAACTATAGGGTTGATAAAAAAAATCGGAGTTATCCACTAAAACCATCATAACTATAAACCCATTGATCACAGTTATTTTTTTAGAATGGCATCGCAGAAATAATAGGACCTAATTCTGATATGTGTCTTGCTCTATTACTTGTTAGTGATGGGCAAGTGAAGAATCCCGGAGAACTGCTTATTTTATAACCCACACAAAAACCTAAACTACTTCCAACAGCGATCCCGACTCCAACTCCAATTAAGGCACCGACCGGACCAAACAAGGCTCCAATAAGACCTCCCACAAAAGAACCAATCAAAGCTCCAGCAACTTCAGAGGCAAATAAGGTATTAAAAATTTTACCTACTTGTAAACATACTTCCACGGCAGTCACTTCGGTGTCGACGGTCGAGGATTCTATACTCAATGATTCCATTACTTCAGGCATTTTGAGACCTATTTAGTTGTTTATTAATATTGGTCTAAATAATGTCATTTTAGGCAATGAAAAGATATTGTCCTTAAGGCCGGCTTGTAGGGTTTTGTTAAATTATGCAGTTTAATAATAATATAAATATCTATATGATTATTAATACTATTAGCTTCAAAAAATCTGTTAATAAAGACAAAAATCTAATAATTATCATTATATTATATAAAATTTGCTTTGTGGTTATCTTCTGATCTGTCTATCTACTCAATGTTAATAGAAAAGGATAACTTTCTTTTTTTATTAAAAGTATTTATGTTATCCCCATAAAATCAGTATTAAGCACGATAGTTGATCACAGGAATGGTTGTTTATTATTTAATCAATTTAGAGTTTCCAAATGTTGTCCTATTAAGTTTAGTCAAAAATATGACAAATTTCTTGGCGAAGATAATTTTAAAAACTATTGTGGATAACTTTAACAAACCGGTATAGAATCATTCTTCTAATTCAAATGCTACGTGTGAGGAAAAATCAGTGTCAGAAGTTTCATGGAATAATAGCGTTGATCAGCTACGGGACGGACGAGCTCCTGAACAAGCATTATGGGTAAGTTGTGTAGAATATTTACAAGATGAACTTTCGCCAGAACAATTTAATACTTGGATTATGCCGTTGCAAGCGGATGCTAAAAATAATCAATTGATTTTGTTGGCGCCCAACCGTTTTGTGATGTATTGGATCCAAGAAAATTTTTTGCAACGTATTAAAGATTTATTGAATCAAATTACTAATCAAATGCCGCCGGAAGTGGTGTTAGCGATTGGTACACGCAGTGAAGTTAATGCTCCCGTTGCTGCAGCCAGTACGAATCAAAAAACATCGAATAATTCAGCTCCTTCTGTTGCTCGGAGTGATGCCCCCGCATTTCAATCCAATTTAAATCGCGCATTTACTTTTGATAATTTTGTTGAAGGTAAATCAAACCAATTAGCCTCCGCTGCTGCTAAACAAGTGGGGATGGAACCCGGCGGTACCAATAATCCGCTGTTGATTTATGGTGGTGTGGGTTTAGGTAAGACACACTTGATGCATGCGGTGGGAAATATGATTTTGCAAAATAATCCCAATGCACGTGTTTTATATTTACATTCTGAACGTTTCGTGGCGGACATGGTGAAAGCATTACAAACCAATAAAATGAATGAGTTTAAACAATTATATCGTCGCGTGGATGCGTTTTTAATTGATGATATTCAGTTTTTTGCAGGGAAAGATCGTTCGCAGGAAGAATTCTTCCATACCTTTAATGCATTGTTGGAAGGTCGGCAACAAATTATTTTAACTTGCGATCGTTATCCAAAAGAAATTAATGGATTAGAGGAACGATTAAAATCCCGTTTCGGTTGGGGGCTAACTGTTGCTGTTGAGCCGCCTGAATTAGAAACGCGGGTTGCCATTTTAATGAGTAAAGCAGAAAAGTGTGGCCTGGAATTACCGTATGAAGTCGCCTTTTTCATTGGTAAGCGCATTCGTTCTAATGTGCGTGAGTTGGAAGGTGCCTTGAAACGTATCGTTGCTAATGCTAATTTTACTGGCCAGGCGGTGACGCTGGATTTCGTCAAAGAGTCATTAAAAGATTTACTAACATTACAAGATCGATTAGTGACAATTGAAAATATTATTAAAACGGTGGCGGAATATTACAAAATTAAAGTGGCGGACATTATGTCGCAGCGTCGAAGTCGCTCTGTGGCGCGACCACGACAAATGGCAATGGCGTTAGCAAAAGAATTAACGAACCATAGTTTGCCAGAAATAGGCGATGCTTTTGGTGGAAAAGATCATACGACAGTGTTGCATGCTTGCCGTAAAATTAAAGAGTTAGTTGAAACTACCATCGATGTCGCAGAAGACTATAAAAACCTCATTCGTATATTAACGACCTAGGAATTGGGTATGATAAAAATTCAACGTGAGCAGTTATTACATCCTTTAAATATGGTGGCAGGTGCTGTTGAGCGTAGACATACGGTACCGATTTTATCGCACGTATTATTAGTTTTTGCTGGGCAACGGTTGACAGTTACCGCGACTGATTTAGAAGTGCAGTTGTCTGCCGCTATTTCATTGGATGAAACCGTTCCTGATACAGTGATAACCTTGCCAGGGCGTAAATTGCTGGATATTTGTAAGTCGTTGCCCGAAAAAGCCAAGGTAGAATTACACATTGAACAAAATCAAGTAATGCTAAAAAGCGGACGTAGTCGTTTTAATTTATCAACTTTACCTAGCGCCAATTTCCCCGTGCTAGAAAAAGAGGCTGCAAGTGTTACGTGTGATGTAGCGAAAACGTCATTGCAATATTTGTTAGAACACACGCATTTTGCTATGGCGCAACAAGATGTGAGATATTTTTTAAATGGATTATTATTTGAATTAGCTGTAGATCGTATCACCACCGTTTCTGCTGACGGACATCGCATGGCAGTAGCTTGGCAACCGGCCGAAAATAAAGTTCAAGAAGCGACTCGCGTAATTATTCCACGCAAGGGTATTACTGAATTAATGCGGTTATTAGCTACCACAGAAAATGAAAGAATCGCTGTTACCATGGGCTCGAATCACATCCACTTTGCGACGGATGGTTTTACCTTAAGTTCAAAATTAATTGACGGCCGCTTTCCTGATTATCAACGCGCATTACCGCGAGGCGGCAATAAAGTTTTAATCGCCAATAAAGATGAATTAAAAACATTATTACATCGAGTAGCTATATTACTCGATAAAAATCGCAGTATTCGTGTCGATTTAAACCATAACAGTTTTAAAGCTATCGTGTCTAATCTCGAGCATGAAGAGGCTGAAGAAGAAACACAGGCAGAGTATAATGCCGAACCTTTGAGTTTAGGGTTTAATGTGGATTATTTACTAGATGTGTTTTCTGTCATGAAGAATGCTACGGTTAAAATGACATTTAATGACGCAAATACAGGGATTTTATTTGAAGAAGAAGGCGATAATAATGTGTTATACGTTATTATGCCGATGAAGTTTTAAGGCCTTTGACGAATACATTGTAGCGAATTCTCAAAGGCACTGCTAATTTTTATTTCCTTGGGCATGAATTGGTATAGATAGTCCATAATGTTGCTTCATCGTGGGGCCGGTCGAAAGTTTTTACTTCCTTCGTCACGAGACACCTCTTTTTGTGGTTGAAAGAATCCGCACTTATAGGCTATGTAACCAACTGCAGCGCCAGCAACTAGACCAATAAAGGTTCCCACCAGAGCTCCCATTACATTTCCTAATATAGCACCGACTCCAGCTCCTAGCATTAAGCCAACCACTGCGCTGCATTTAACGGTAGTGATTAGTGTATCTAGAGCTTGTTTAACTTCGCGAGCTTCCTTCTCTTCTTGCCGATATTGAGACTCCTGTATAAAATCCCGAGCGTTTTGAACGGCTGTATCCCCTGGATGAAGCGGACCTTTCTGGAGCTCAGTAATTTCCTCTTTAATATTAGGAAATATACGTTTAATTGTCGGAGCTAGTAAATCGAACTCGTTACGCATGTTTAAAGGTATAATTATTCTTGGGATGTGCTCTTCAAAGGATTTGTCATAATAGTTTTCAACATAACTCTTTACTAGAGTTACTGAAGTGTAGAACGGAGCTAACTGACGTTCAAGCTTTTTTAACTCCGTAATATCTGCCTGATTAAGTGAGGCTTGATTTGTATTTATAAAATTTGCTAACCTGAATAAGGGGGTAACTAACCTGTTTACCCAATCGATAAATATCCAATCACTATTGATTGAGTTGTTGTTATTAAAGAACGGGGGCACGCCGATTTCTTTTAGTTTTTTTGAGAGAGGACTTTCGATTTTGGTTAATGACGTAATATAACTTTTAATCTTCTCTAGTGTGAGTGATTTAGTCTGCTCGTCTGCATTGTTTCCAGCTGTTTCTAGTACTGGGGCGGTAATATTTGCACGCTTTGTCATTCTAACAACCTCTTTTTGAGTTAAAAGTTTAATTAATTCAACTAATTACCATTGAATATTAATAACAATTACCGAATTAATTTAATTTCATACAATATTGCCACAATATGAATAGTTTAGCTATGAAATATGTATAAAAGTAGAGTGGATTTTTGTATTTATGATATGGTGCACGTACGATCTCTAATGGCCTGCGTCTCTTCTAAAGCTGTTCCTTGACTAGAGGAACTGCTGCTTGAGGCTCTTTTAGTAACATCAAAAAAGTTATTTGGAGCTTTTTGAGATTCCTCAAGCACAAGCAGCTTTTCTGTTTTTGCGGGTTCAGAAACAAGATCGGTTTCTATATCTATCAATATTTCAAAACCAGTGTCAGATGTGTCATCTTTTTTCTTAACCGAACATTCCTCTGAAACGTTTGTTGTGGTATCCAAACTAGTCGGGGTTGTTATTGTATATATTTCGTTAATATTCTTTTGTAGGGCCTTCAAATGTTTAACTAGCTTTTCATCTTCTATTATATCTGTTCCAGCCTTCCATGCTTCAAACTTGCTAATAAAACGTTGACTGTATGATATTAAAGAGGAAAGCAGCTGTGTTAAATTATTATATTGCTCGAAAGCATCATCAATAGTCTGCAAATGGTTTTCTATTTCACAGATCAGGGCAGCCAACGACACAATTAACTTAATTTCTTCTTTTACAATTAAATATTGAGATAAGGATTCATCATTATTAAGCGCATCAGCAATCTTGTTAATGATAGGAAACGGTTCATAGGGACTTGATTTAATCGGCTGCGAGATCGAAGCCGTCGTTTGTAACTCGCCAGACAAAATAAGCGAAACGCATTTGTAAATCAAATCTTTTATTTCTTGTATATCCCGACTGATAGCCATATATTTTGTTAGCTTATCCCAATTTTTTGAATCACGGGCCTCAAGAATTAATATCATCATCGGTAAAGATATTCGAAGATGTCTATTTTCAAGCGTAGATGCTTTTATTAAATGATCTGCATAACCGCTTGGAGTGGGTATAGTTTCCGCTTCTTCATCGCATTGAGATCCAACATAAATATCTTCTAATAGCCAGCCAAAACTGTAAATATCTGAATCTTGTCCTTGGTATGATTGATTTGGATCTTCCTTTGAGATTATCAAGGTTTCTGGTGCCGCATAACCCTCGGTTCCGGGAGATGGGTTGGAGCTAATTGCAAAACCAAAGTTATCAATAGGAGCGGCAAACTCAAAATCAGTGAAGGCTACAGAAAATGGATTCGATGTGTTTTGGTTGCGAAACAACGGAGCGTTGGCTGGTTTAATATCTCGGTGTGTGAGATTCTGCTGATGTATATAATATAGGTTTTTAGCAGTCGATAGAGCTAAAGAAGTACATTCATCTTCATTTAATTTTCTTTTATCGTCTGAACTTTTCGGTTGGTATTGATTCGATCTACTCAGTAGTATCAGTGTCAGCAAATCTTTGGGGCCCATATAAGGCGATAAAAGAAAAGCCATATCATTTGCTGATCCTGCTTTGGGCTTGATGATGTGAGCCGGAAATGGGTTGCTGTTTGTAACTAAATTTAAGCAATTTGCCTCATATTGAGCTCGATCAAGACAAGTTTTATCGTTGCGTATGCCTTTTACAAAAATATGCTGTCGTTTAGGGGCTCGTTGTATGGAAAGCTTTTGATCTTTTATAGTGATGAAGGCTAAACTTTTTCCAAAAAAAGTTCCTAACCCGCCAAGTTTTTCATTTTTTTCAAGTACAGGACAAATGATGATGCTTAATGTTTCTCTTATAGTTGAATCAAAAATAAATTTATATACTTTATTGTTAATGGTGAGCGTTTCATGATTATTGGCGGATTCGCCCGTTTTCAAAAACTGTTGAAGCTGCTGTTGCAACAGTTTATTTGTTTTCAAATGTTCCGCGATTGCAGTTATGTGTTGTTTATGTTCTTCTGGTGTTGCCACGATTTTACCTTTATCGTTTTCAGTTTTATATTGGCATGTACTCTAGTTTTCTTGCCAATAAGTTTATTCATATGTTTTTTTATGTTGTCTGTCTATTAAACCAGAAAAACATTAAGGAAATATTAGGGTTTCTTATTGTTATTTCAAAATTTCTCTGTACCGGATATTTTTCTAAAAACCCCATCATTTCGACGTACCGCGGCTTGTCCGCGGTATCCAGAACGCATCGATACACCCTGGATCCCGCGAATAAATCGCGGGACGTCGAAAATTCTTAAAAAGTGTCCGGTACAGAGCCAAAATTTCTCTACGCCGGATATTCATCGACAGGCATCATGGTGCTAGCCGCTTAGATGTAGGTTTATTTTGATTGTCGTTGCCATGCTTGCGTTTTCCATCTACCTCTAGCTCTATTGTAGAGTGAAGGCGGTAACGTGATATTGAAGAACTACTTCCGTTGCTAATTGCGCTACTACGATCACCTGATGTATAGGTGTCTTGCGTGGTTTTAGTTGGCGATGGAGGTGATGTTGTGGGTTTTGGCGTAAAACTATCAACCTTAATTTGGAGCGTCTTAAAACTATTCACAAGGTCGTCCGTCATAGTTTTTAACTGTGTAAATGTTTCTATCCATTTTGACAAATGGCCCTCGTAAAGCTGATTTAACTTTAGAAGTGTTGGTTTTAAAGCTTCTAAATCGGATAATAACGTCTTTCGTGTTGGCTCAAGGGTATTAATGTTTTCCTGAATGGAACTGCGTAGGTCGTTTAAGCATTCAGTTTTAACATAGTTAAGAGCTCTAGCATGGCCCCAGATATTGAGAAGTTTATCTTCCAGTTCTTTATATCGTTTTTCTAAGTTATCTAGATTTGCTTTATAACTTTTTATACCAAATTTTATCAGTCTATTTTGTCGATTTAGAAGCTGCTGTACTTCTGTCGATAAGGTATTTTTATCCCGTTCAAGATCGTTAACTTGGGTGGTTAAAGCACTAATACAAAGTTGATTGTCATTTTCTTTTATTTCATGCGCTGCATTCTCTTCCTTTGTTAAACGTAGTTGCTCTTGTAGTTCTGCAATAGTTTTTTCCGCTTCTGCTAATTTTGTAGCGAATTCATGACCACTTACATTGTGAGGTCCGTTTTGCCCACTAAAATTATCTACAGATTCATACACAGATGGCAAAGACAACGAGAAAAAATGAGGTGATAAACTTTCCGCCGCGCCTAAAAGGTCTTCCATTGAGTTGTCGCTTGTTTCTGATGATGTGCAAGAATCGTTTTCTGTATCAGAATCAGTTTCCCTTGAGCGGTCGCTTGTTGCTCTGGGATTGGATGAAAATCGTTGCTCTTGATCAAGATTATTTATTTCGGTTAGTAGGTCGCTTATTGCACTGGAATTGGATAAAAATCGTTGATTTTGAGCAAGATTATTTATTTCGACTATTAGCTCGCTTGTATTTATCGCCCTTGAGTCATCTTTTTCAACTAAAACAGGAGATGTTAAATTTGCTGAGGAGAGTGATGCTTGCGATGCTGAATAAAGACGCTGTTGATTTAACTTACATTGAGTCTCAATTCTACTTACGGCATCTTGGCCGGCTTGGGTACGGGGTTTATGGGCATACAAACTTAGCTGAATTATCGTATGTGTTTGACTCTGCTCGAGAGCATAGGCAAGCTCTTCTAGTTTAGTTTCATAAAGTTCACTTCTCAAAAGTATGAGCTCTTTCATCTGTGTATGATGCATGATAATTTCTTTTACAATCGCGAAAGCTTTTTCACCCAGTTTCCATCCGGTCAGGTCCAGTGCTTGAATAGAGTCATTGTGGTAAAAAGATTTTAAAATGGTTGTTTTGTAGGAGTGTATCGTTGGAGTTTCTTTAGACCAAAGCAAATTATTCATCCTTACTTCTGTTAGAAAACGTGAGGTCTTGATAGCTAATGCAAGGCTGGTAAGAGCTTCCTCACTGATAGCAAACTTGCTGTTATTAAGGTCTAAGATAACTTCGCTATCAGCCTTGTCTAGCTCAGCAACAATTTCATTTATATTTTGGTTAGTTATTGTTTCATTAGCAAAGGATAATACTCTAGACATAGGGAGCTCCTCGAATGTGATAATAGATACACAGCACCTTTTAAGCATAAAAAGTACAAATTTGATCATAGATTATCATAGAAGTATTAAGAAAATATTATCCGCAAGAAAAATTACTTGGTTTTTCTTTGTAGGGGACGCTTTCTCTAGGCAGTAGGTGGTATAAGCCGACATCCATAATTTACATTAGGAGTTATGGCGTTTTTATTTGAAGCATTAATATCAAAAAAACCATATTTGCTGGAGAGATAGCCCATGCCATTGCCGCCGATGATGACGCCTATCATACTTCCGAGAAAATAACCCACAACTGCGCCTACTAAGCCCCCTAGCAGTCCCCCTACTCCAGCGCCGATCAACCCGCAGGCGACGGAGCTTGTTGATATACCGGTTACTATTCCGGATATTTTTAACAGAAATTTTTCAAAAGTAGCCGTTTGCAACATTGTTTGAGTAGCTAATTGTGCTTGATGTCCTGTAGGTTCGAAATCCGCAGCTACGGCATTCACACTATGTTCTATTGGTGTTGAGGGAGGAGCGCCACTTACAGCTACGCCGGGGGAATCGATAGTTTCTATAGCGAGCAATGCCGCAACTATTTTATCTAGGGACGCTGGAATGACATATCGTTCTTTCAACGTTGCCATGCGCATCGTTGGCGTATAGTTTGGGTTTATTATTTCAATAGCGTTACTTATGGTATTTACGGAAACTATTATTCGCTCTAGTTTTTCGGAATCATCTTGATGTGTTAGCGCTAAGGCTTCCATTGCAGTTATAAATGTCGGAGCAATACATTTTTCTAATGCAGAAAGCGTATTGGGTTTATTTAACTTATTAGTGAAAAATTGTAATCTTTGTTGAGGACTAGCGTTTTCTCCATCTG
>CAZULF010000030.1:0-21177 GCA_964621215.1 uncultured Legionellales bacterium
GGTGATGTGAAAATATTAGATCATTATATGGTAGATGGATCAGGTCGAGGTATCAGCTGGTTATCGTCTATTACTCGACGTTTACAATCAGGTTATTTGTATCATTATGCATTAGCAATGGTATTAGGGTTATTAATTTTTTTAGCATGGCTTTTATTTTTATAAAAATGGCTGTGACTCCCTCTCCCGCTTGCAGGAGAGGGTTGGGGAGAGGGGTTTAAATACATGTTTGAACATTGGCCGTTATTAAGTTTACAAATTTGGTTACCCATGTTGGGTGGCGTTATTGCATTATTAACCGGTGGCGATCGTAATGCTAACATTGCTCGTACCGTAGCGTTGGTGACGGCGATCATCTGTATGGTACTGTGTATCCCACTATATACTCAATTTAATAACACTACTGCCACCATGCAATTCGTCGAGAATTTACCTTGGATTGGGCGATATGGTATTTACTATAATTTAGGTGTAGATGGTATTTCCTTACCTTTGATTCTATTAACCACATTGACAACCTTGGTGGTGATCTTGGCGTCATGGCGCCCAATTAAAACTAAAGTCGCACAATACATGGCAACCTTTTTAATCATGCAAGGCATGATGGTGGGTGTGTTTGCCGCATTGGATTCAATATTATTTTACGTATTTTGGGAAGGCATGCTAATACCTATGTATTTATGTATCGGTATGTGGGGTGGTGCGAATCGTAGTTACGCCTCGATTAAGTTTTTTCTTTATACTTTTTTTGGCTCAGCCTTAATGCTGGTGGCATTTCTGTATATGCGATATTACGCTGCAGATTTTTCTATTTTAAGTTTTTATACGCTGAAACTCAGCATGTCCGAACAAACATGGATTTTCCTGGCATTTTTACTGGCGTTTGCCGTCAAAGTGCCGATGTTTCCTTTTCACACTTGGTTACCCGACGCACATACCGAAGCGCCCGCGGGCGGTTCCGTGGTTTTGGCAGCCTTGATGTTGAAAATGGGTGTGTACGGATTTTTACGTTTTAGTTTACCCATTACCCCGGATGCTTCGCGCGCATTAGATTGGGTGGTAATTACCTTGTCATTATTTGCCATCGTTTATATTGCTTTGGTTGCTATTGGGCAAAAAGATATGAAACGCTTGATTGCCTATTCTTCCATTGCACACATGGGTTTTGCAACGCTAGCGTGTTTTATGGTGTATTTGATTTTACAACGCACCGGCAATGTGCAACATGCGTATATGAGCCTCGAGGGTGCGATGGTGCAAATGATTTCACACGCGTTTAGTACCGGTGCGATGTTCTTCGGTGTTGGCATTTTGTATGAGCGCTATCAGAGTCGTTTGATCACTGACTTCGGTGGCGTAGTGAATAGCATGCCAGTTTTCGCGGCATTGTTTATGTTATTTTGTTTGTCGAATGTTGGCATGCCGGGAACATCAGGGTTTATTGGCGAATTCATGATTATCTTGAGCGCCTTTACGGCAAGCTTTTGGATTACTTTCTTTGCTTCCACCACGTTGATTTTAGCGGCGGCATATACCTTATGGATGTATAAACGCGTATTTTTCGGTCCCATTACTCATGATTATGTGGCGTCTTTTAAAGATATTCGTGGCAGTGAGTTGGCGGTGCTAAGCATTTTAGCGGTTGCGGTGATTGCCTTAGGCGTTTACCCACAACCTTTATTAGAGATGATGCATGCGACCATGGGACATCTTTTAGTGATCAGTAATACAAGTAAATTGGTGTAGGAATAACTATGATTTCGTCTGTATATGATTTATTGCCCGTCCTCCCCGAAATGTTCATCACGTTGATGATCATGGTGGTGATGATGGCAGATTTATTTTTAGGAAAGCGATTACCTAATATTGCCTACGCACTGACGCAACTGACATTAGTTGTTTGTATGTATTTAAGTGTGAAGGTTTTCAATTATCAGACGGAAATTATTTTTAATAATAGTTTTATCATCGATCACGTTGCTAGCATTTTGAAAGTTGTCATTTATGCCACTACGTTTTTAGCATTATTATATGCGCGTGATTATGTGACTGAGAGCAGGCTTGCTGCGGGCGAATACTATTTGCTGATGTTGTTTGTGGTGCTCGGCATGATGGTGCTGGTGTCAGCTTATAGTTTTATTACCGTGTTTATTGGTTTGGAATTATTATCCTTACCTTTATACGCTTTGATTGCTATGCAACGCGGTTCTTCAATTTGTACCGAAGCAGCGATGAAATATTTCGTATTAGGCTCTGCTGCATCCGGTTTTATGTTGTACGGCATGTCAATGTTGTATGGTATGACCGGCAGTGTAGGCATTTCTGAGGTGATGCATGCGTTAACGACAGTGAGCGTTGAAAAAGAAATCGTATTAGCTTTAGGGCTGGTTTTTATTGTGTCAGCCGTCGCTTTTAAGTTAGGCGCAGTACCGTTTCATATGTGGATTCCTGATGTATATGAAGGTTCGCCCTTGTCAGTGACCTTGATTATTGCCAGTGCCGTTAAGTTAGCTGCGTTTGCATTGGTGGTGCGCTTATTGATAAATGCCATGCCATCTTTGGTAATTCAATGGCAACAAGTGTTAATGGCAATCGCTATTTTGTCGATGGCATTAGGTAATTTGGTGGCGATTGTTCAAACCAATATTCGCCGTATGTTGGCATATTCTTCTATTGCTCATATTGGTTATATGATGTTGGGTTTAGTGTCCGGCATTTCAATCGGTTTTGGCGCAGCGCTTTTTTATGTGATTGTGTATGCCATTATGTCATTAGGCGCGTTCGGTATTTTGGTATTGTTAAGCCAATCCGGTCATGATATCCAAACGGTTAATGATCTGCGTGGATTAAATGCACGCAATCCTTGGTTAGCCTTTTTAATGTTGTTAGTCATGTTTTCTATGGCCGGCGTGCCACCCAGCGTGGGATTCTTTGCTAAAATTGCGGTGTTAGAAGCCCTCGTACAAGTACACTTAGTTTGGTTAGCTGCATTAGCGTTAATCTTTGCGATCATCGGCGCGTATTATTATTTACGTGTAGTGAAAGTGATGTATTTTGACGCTCCAGAACACGATGCTGCAATTACTGTCACCGGCCACACCAAACAACTCGGTATTAGCGTGAATTGTCTGTTGGTATTAATCTTGGGAATACTCCCCACCGGTTTATTCCAAGTGTGCCAATTGGCATTTGCTGGGAATTAGTTAACGAATATCCTTGTAGCCCGGATTCCCCTTCGCCCCATCTAGGCTACAAAAAAACTTATGACGCCTTAAAACTATTCTTCAACTCTCGCACATATTGAAACACCGCGACAGGATTATCAAATTTTTGATGGTGCGATTGTGCTAAATGCGCAACGAAGTCTTTATCGTCACAACGGAGAAATGGATTAATTTTTTTCTCAATGGCAATAGTAGAAGGTAAAGTGTTAATGTTTTCTTGCGTTAACTGCCGGGCTTTATCCAAACAATTTTTTACATCAGCATTATCTTTCTCGATGTCATAAGCAAATAACATATTGGAGAGCGTATATTCATGGCCACAATAAACTCGAATGTTAATATCAAGCTGTCGCAATTTGCTTAATGAGGCGTACATTTGTTCATAGGTTCCTTCAAATACTCTGCCACAGCCACCAGAGAATAATGTATCGCCACAAAATAAAGCATCATTTAAGATAAATGCGATATGATCTAATGTATGTCCAGGGATCGCTAAAACACGAAAATCCATTCCAGCGGGCTTTATAGAAAAACTATCGCCATCATCTACAAAATCAGTCACGCCAGCTACAGAACTGCCAACTTTGGCATAAACCGGGATATCGAATTCTTGCGTTATGCCTTTCACCCCACCACTGTGATCATTATGATGATGTGTCACAAGGATAGCCTCCGGTGTAATATTATTTTTCGCAAGAAAATCCAGCACAGGTTTAGCATCACCGGGGTCAACAATAACCCCGGCGTTATTTTCCTTATTGACAATAATCCACACATAATTATCGGTAAAAACCTTCACCCAAAGAACGTCGACATCTAGCATGACAACGTTACCCGCCGGTAGTTCCGCTATTCGCTTGCAATAATTGTTGTTGTTTTTGCTGCATCAGTGATTTGCCTAAGGTTTGTTGTTGCACTAACAATAATGCCGCCATGGTAGCGTTCAACTGTTCTATCTGCATACGCAGTTCATACATTTCATAGCGCATTTCGGCTTGGGTATATAAGCTTTCACGCAAAATATCTACCGTCGTCAACTTAGGTACGGTAGATATCCAATTATCTTGCATGCGACGCATAGCGCCTTTTTCATCATAAGAAAGAATACTGTCTTTATTATCCAATCCTTTAGCAGGTAAACGTTCTGCAAGCATGGTGTAAAATGCATTTAACGCAACAGAGGTGGCAGCATTATAGGTTGCCATGGTGTTGAGATAGGACACCGCTTCAGGTGTGCTTTTTACTTTATCAATTAATGCAGGGTCTAATTGTGTCACACGATTGCCGCCATCAGCTAGCACTTGAATAAACGCATTCGCTTGTGCATCTTGTGGATCTTTTAACAGCGTGTTGGAGAATAAGGCACTACTAGTTAACCGCGCAGTTTGCTCCATCGCATTGGCACCGTCAGCAGAATAAGGCACTAATCCAGCAAAATAACCGGGTGAATTACGTTTAGGTGCATTTTTATTTTTGGTTCCAGGCGCTGTCAGTGAGTTAAAAATAAAGGTATTAGTGTAATCACCACCTTGTTTTTCTGCTAGATGATCTGCCGCTAATTTAGATTGCACGGTATCTTGATCAAAGTTAGCTCTGACCAATGCTTCATAATTTTCGCTAAGATCTTTGAATAACTCATATAAAGTTTTTTTAATTTCAGCAGTTTGCAAACCGATTGCATCTGAAGTAGAGGCCTGTGCATTGCTGATACCACCAACAACACCACTGACAATGCTGCCAGTTAATGCAGAAAACAGGGCTATTTTTTTAAGTGTTGATTTCACGATAATCTCCTAAAATTCAGTTTATAAACTCTATTCTTAAAACCCTAGTGGCCAACTTTCAGCTCCACCTGAGGCTGGAGCAGCATTATTTGTTTCAGGCAACCCGGTTGCTGTTGGCGGAGGCTGTGGTGTAGTTTGTTGTGGTTTAGCCGCGGGTTGTTTTGCTGTTGCTGGTTGAGTAGAAACGGCAGGAGTCACCGCTTGATTGGATGTAGTTGCAGTGGTGTTTGTCGTCTCAGGGATTTTACCTACAGCAGAAATTTGCTGCATCACTTGTTGAAAATACACATCATTTTTTTGTTGTTGTGATTTAGTGTAAGCTTGCACCTGTTGCATGGATTGCGCGGCTGCCGCTTTAGTTGCGCTGAGATTATCACTATTAATGATGGTTTGCGAAGGTTTGAATTGCGCATCCACACTGCTAGATTGTCCCACAGCGATGGTAATAGGTGCAATAGCCAAAAAGCCAGCAAGAAGCCAGTTTTTATAATTCATACAATTAAACATCTTCACCCCCTAAAGCATTCACTATCATTTTTAAACGTTCGGAATCAAAAATACGTCCTAACAAACGTAATCGCTCAAACACAATATTGCGGCGTAAAAATAAACCCGAAATATCATCATTGCGTTGACTGGTTTCTTCCGCATACATTAACAGTTTAGATGCGGCACCGGGATGGGCAGTATCTAACGCTTGTAATAAGCGTAAATTGCGGCCAGCTTTAATATAAGTCGCTAATTTTACAAATTCATCCTTTTGGCCAAGTTCGTAATTACCAATTTTCTCTAATTCTTGGCCTAATTTTGTTATTGCCGCTTCTAATGTGGGATCGCCATCGAGTGTCCACGGTTCCACACCTTCCATAAATGAAATTACCCTATAAATCATAGGGTCAGGGTACGCCGACCAAAATTGGTGCACCGCTTCGTGGCTTAAATCAACCATAGAAAAGGATCCTTTTTAGTTAACCTAAATCACAATATAGGCTTAATTGCAAGCCCATGCAAGCAATATTTATCAAAATATGTTTATTTTTTAAACGCTATTGGCAGGGCTGGGCGAGAGTGCTATATTGAAAATAGTATTAGTAATATCAATGCGATATTTGAGCGAGGTTAATTCTATGGCAATCGTACCCCAACCAGTCAAAAAAGGTGCCAGATGGCTTGCTAGACCTATGGTGAGCGTGAAGTCGTGGGTCAGTTGGGATGCTATTAAAGGCAATACTTCATACATAAAAGATACCGCCAAGATAGCGTTTGGTGTGGAAAAATCAGAAAGAAAAGAAACATTTGAAGAAGCAAAAGCACGTTTGAATTTAACCGATGCGCAGATTAAAGATCAACAAGCAGGATTTTTACGCATTGCTTTGATTATTGGTGCCTTTGGGATGTTAAGTTTATTATACACTTTTTATTTACTCTGGAATTTACAAATCGGTGCTATGTTTGTGGCCCTGGCAGTGTCGTCGCTTTGTTTTGTAACGGCAGCACGTTATCACTTTTGGTATTTCCAAGTAAAAAACCGCAAGCTCGGATGTACTTGGCGTGAATGGCTGGATGCTAAAGTCAGTGGAGATGAAAAATGATTCGCATGATATTAATTCTAGCCTTATTAGCTATTACACCGCATGCGTTTGCGGCAGCCAGTATTTTTACCGTGCCGAGCACCGATCAATCGATGTTTTTTCTGGGTGAACTTTTTGGTCCGGTAGGAAATATTATTTCAGGCAACCCCAACAATCCTTTATTACTGGCGCTGGGGGATTTTAATAGCGCGGTATTAGGCGTGGGTGGTTTTATTATTTTATACGCCTTGATTGTTTCTACCTTAAATACAGCACACGATGGTGAAATGTTAGGAAAAAAATGGAATTCAGTTTGGATTCCTATGCGGATGGCCGGCGGTTTCGCAGCATTATTACCGGTTAAAGCCGGTGGAGCTATGGCTGCAGGTAAAGCCACGCTGGCAAGCTACTCGTTGATTCAGATTTTTATTATGTGGATTGTGGTGCAAGGTGTTGGTGCTGCAGATTACGTGTGGGCGCATTATCTTGAAAATACCATCTCCGGACAAGCACGTCCGCAAGCGATTGATGTGCCAGAAACTACTATACAGCAGGCCGCTAACGCGTTTCAAAATGCGGCGTGTATGTATGCTCACGTTGACTATGTTAATAAAGTCAATGAAGGGGTAGAAGGTTATCAGCAGGTCAAACCCAAAGTGACTTTTCCAACTGATTATTCAGGAGGCAGTACTGTATCATGGGGTACAATCAATCCAACAGCAGAAGACATTTGTGGTTCTGCCTCGTTGAAGACAGGAGGAAGTAAAGATAAAAAAGAAGGGCTACCGCGAGTATCCGCTACCATGTTAGCTTCCTTAACGACAGCAGCGCAACAATATGTTAAGTCGGATTATTGCAGTAATAATACCAATATGGGTTGTATAAGTAACATTCAGCGTAGTATTTTGAATGCGGCTAATACATTTGTGCAGTCGAATTTGTCTTATACCACATCCTTTGAAGGCAATGAGGGAGTGCAGCAGAATTTACGCCAAGCACAGTCTTATGGATGGTTATATACCGGTGCTTATTATATGTTGCTCAGCAAGGTGGGTTCACAAACGAGTCCAGCGTTAATTACGCCTATAGTGATGTCATATAATCCGTCTAAGTTAACGGACTATGCAACCAATCCTGCATATCAATTAATTTCTCGAGTAGCGACGATTTGTCCGGGTGAAGGTATATCATCAATACCCATGGGTAATCAGTCTAATATCGCTCCACCCAAAAGTGGCACGGTATTCGCCTTACCTTGGAAAGATAAGAATAATAAAAACATGCAGATGTTGTTTCCTACAGGCATGCCAGCATACCAAGGCATGCCGTGTATTCCCTATAAGATTAATACTGGGGGGCCGGCGTCGACCATGAATGCATCTTATTCTGCAGTACAATCGACGGGGATTCTGAGGTCATTAGTGAGTTATGTCAACAGTTTCTTTAGGGGAATATTCGACGGCTTTGTTTTTCTGATGACCGATACTCGAGCAAATCCAATAGTGAGTTTAGCTCAGTTCGGGCAAGGTATGGTGGCTGCAGCAGGCACAACATTTGTCTTGATTGGTGTGGGCGTGTCTGTAGCAGCAGGTGTTACCGGTTGGGTACCGTTTATCGGTAATGCGACTGTGGGTGCAGTACAAGTGGGTGTGACTTGGTTTGCTCCCGTTGCAGCTGCAGCTGTGGGATTAACCATGGCTTTTTGTGGACTGGTTGGCTATTACCTGCCATTAATACCCTATGTTTTGTTTACTGTAGGTGCTGTGGCATGGTTTGCATTAGTTATAGAAGCGATGATAGCAGGTCCGATTATTGCATTAGGTGTCATACACCCAGAAGGTCAGCATGATATTTGGGGGCGTTCAGAAAAAGGCGTGATGTTGTTATTAAGCATATTCTTACGACCAGTATTAATGGTGATTGGATTCATTGCCGCTAGTTTGATGATCTATATCATTATTGAATTGATCAATGGCGGTTTTAAGGTAGCCTTTACTGTGGGTGGTGGTGTCTTTGGACCCTTCGCATTGTTCTTTACCATAGGTATTTACTCTACTATATTGGTATTTTTATTCCAACGCGCGTTTGCGTTAATTTATGAAGTGCCAGATAAAGTATTACGTTGGATTGGCGAAGCACCAGAGCAAATGTCGGAAGCGAAAGAAACTTTGCAAAAAGCCGAGCATGGTGCAGAAAAAGGAATGGGTGCATTACAAGAAGCGCCAGGTCATTCCAAGCAAGGTGTTGGAGAACTGCTCGGAGATCAAGCACGTCAAAAAGAAATGGGCAAGACTATCAATCGCATGAACGACGAAAGGTAGGGTTAATAATACTCGTAACTGTTCACGCCTTGTCATCCGGGGCTGACGTATTCCCACGAATTTAGAGCGATGAACCTTGTGCCATCGAAGTCTTGAGTGAAGCGTGTGAGGCAGGGATGCCGAACCCGAGAGTATAGAAACGTATTTACAGCGCCTTCACGAAAGACGTTCGTGGCACAAGGTTAAGTCTTCCCGGATTCCGCTTCGCTGCATCCAGGCTACACGGACTGGATCCCGCGAATAAATCGCGGGACGACGATTTCTGTTATCAAACAACCAACCCAGCATCCTTATCCGCATTGATCGAGCCAGCAGCGACAATTTTATATTCCCGCTCGCTGATAATTCCTGCATCAAATTTACGTTTGGCTTCCACGATCATTGGCTGACCGCGTTCTTTTAATAACTTGCGTGCTTCAGCAGTAATATTTTCAATCTCGACGCTGAGTAGTTTATCGCGTACGGCTTCATCAAACACTAAATACTCACGTAAAGCAGTGCGTTTACCATCTAAGGTAGGCACTAATTTTTGCCAAATAATCAAACGCACGGTTTCAATAATATCAATAGTACGACCGTGTCGTTCATCAGCAGGGAAAGTGTTGACTAAACGTCGCATGACTTCGGAAACACCGTTACTGTGCAAAGTGGTGTACACTGGGTGGCCGGTAATGGCCGCTTCCATCACTGCTGCAATAGTTTCGGTATCACGCGCTTCCCCCACAAGAATTAAACGCGGTTTACGGCGAAGTGCATTACGTACGCCATCAGCAAAACTAGGTAAGTGACGCGGAATTTCTGATTGGCTAATCACCGTGGTGGGATGCGCCACGCTATCGTAAACAAATTCAATCGGCGATTCGTAAGTTAACACTTTACGATTGCTATCTTCTTTTTCTGCCAAACTTCGAATGATAGCAGCTAATAATGTACTCTTACCGGAACCAGTAGCACCGGTGACATAAACCACACCTTCTTGTGGTGCAATAGCTTCAAGAATCGCAGGCTCGAGGTTCATACTTTCTAATGAAGGTGGTTCACTAGGAATAGTACGTAAAGTCATTTGAATCGCATCATGCCCTTCTACTTGGCAACCGGTGCCATTCACACGATAACGGTAACGTTCTGAACGACTAGGACGCACTTCATAATGCGTATCAACGTCCTTACCACTTAAAATTTGTGTTGTACCATTAGGACCATAAATATAATTTAGCATATCACCCACTTCATTATTGGTTAGGCGTCGCCGAGTAATGCGGTGTAGTCGACCATACACTTCAGCCACTACATGTTCGTTGGTTTGCAAAGTGATGTCAGATGCATTGATTTGATGGCAATACACCAGCATGTGATCCATTTCATCTTTGGTAAAACGTAATGGTTCATTCGGTAGCGAAAATGATTCAGTCATGATTTCCCTTCACTTATTTAATGTCAATATCTTTCCAATTCACCGGTGGTGGTTCTGGCTCGGGGGCTGGAGCAGGCGCAGCAGTGGGTGTTATTTGCATGGGCGCTTGCTGCTTACCTTGCTGCGAAATACCAGGCTTCCAGTATTGGCTATTTGGGTTTAATGTTGGCAAGGTAGTAATACGTAACACTTGATCGTTCACCGACATGTGATCATCGCCGCCAGTCACCCCTAAATTGGTGGTGGCAACATAAGGCAATGACACAATGTTTTGATCGACTAATTTGCGATACAACACCATGCCTTGATAATCGCGCTTTAAACGCGCCACATTATCACTAAAAATATTTTCTGCTTGTTCAGCGCCTTGTGTCCATCCCAATTTAATATATTTTTTCCAAACTTCTTGCTCGTGATCATTTTTGGGTAATAAACCCGTTTCAGGTTCTTCTGGTTTAGGAAACGACATCCATAAATAATCATGCCAGGTAGGAGGAACGGTGGAAAAATGGGCTTGCACAGCGATGGTATAGGTTTTATCGGATAAACGAATGGTGGTGCTGTCAGCTAAATTTAATGTGCGATCACCTTCGAGCAGCACAGGAGGTACGACATTATGCGGCAGCATTAACGGTGTAAAATTAAAAATTTGATCAAGATAGCGCGATTGCTTTGTCAACATAGCGTCGATTTCAATACTACGCTTAGCTAAAGCCCCCTGCGCACCGACGGACATGGCAACATCTTTTAGCGCTTCTACTCGATATTGATTAATTTCCTTATTCTTTTTTTTCTGTGGGTCATTTCCTTGGGTTAAATCAGACAAAGCCTCGAAACTGGTGGTATCGACCGGCTTAATGTTGCCACTCGAGCATGCAGCTAAAAGTATCAGTGATAAAGTTAGGCAACTGATGGAGATAATCCGCTTAGTTTGTTGCATAGCGCAGCTCAATCACTCGAGTTTTAGGAAAAACTACCACTTCAGCTTTGTCAGCGCATTGATATCCCGCATCACGTAATACATCGCCAATCGGTTTATTTTTGGCAATTACAGTGACGATAATGGGAATAGCCGGAGGTTTACCTAAGGTATTCACATGATAACCTGTTGCATCGGCAATTTGGGTCAACAAAGGCTCAATAGGCCCATTCCAGTCGATAGTGACTAAATTAGACATGCCATAACTGGCGGGATTGGGAGGTTGATAATTGGGTGGCAACGGTGTGGTGGCGGCTTGTAATTCATTGAGGCTGACTAGCGATTTACTCACAGAGGTTGCGGCTTCAGCCAATGTCGCCGCAGCAGGATCAGGCCCCAAAGTGGGATCCCCGGCATGGTGAGTCACACAACCGGTAATGGAAAATACTAAACTCGCCGTAAGAATTAAACTGATCTTTTTCATAGCATCCCGCAGAATAAAAGCATACTGGGATTGAAACAAGAAGAGGGGGTAAAGTCAAGTTTCAGTCATGTACATATACTGGTTTTTGCAATATTAGCCAAGATATCACATAATGAATTAAAAGCCACGTCGCCCCGCGATTTATTCGCGGGATCCAAAGCGTGTTGACGCATTCTGGATCCCGCGGACAAGCCGCGGGACGACGGGGTAGGTGTCGATCGCGGGACGACGGGGTAGGTGTCGATCGCGGGACGACGGGGTAGGCGTTGATTTTATGGGTACGAAAATATGGCACCACCGAGAATAGCTTCACATTGGCGGGATTCAGCTCGGATTCCGCGTTTTTTTGGTATTGATGCCCGTAGTAGCTTTCCGTTGCTTTTATTTTTAGTGCATATCAGATTATGGACATTTATTGTGGCGGTAGTGGCAACCTTAATTTTTGGTGCGATTGAACGCTATGGTTTTAGTACTGTGGTTTTTTTACGCATGTTACGTAGTCTATTTGCTGGACGTCGAAAATTGGCGCGACCGTGGTGGCGAGAGGATAAACCGCATTAGGGTGAAAAAGTTTTTGTAGTAAAGGGGATGTAAAGTGGATGTCACGAAAATGATGATTAAGGTAGCGCAAAAAATGGGCGCCCAATTCATGCTCAATGATCGATCGATTACCCATGAAGAAGTTTTTGCCCCTACCGGATTGCTACCAGCCTTATCGCGTCGGGCTGATCAATTATGTTCGCTTTGCCTTGGGTATGGTATTGGCGTATCGTTTGAAGAAGCAGCGGGCTCATTGTTAGGAGTCAAAGTGATTTTTGATGATATTACTCCTGCGGTTTTACGCGTTTTATGTTTGACTGATGTGGTAAACGAATTAATTAAAGGTGCACCATCGCCGCATGCTGTACCGCTAGACGAATTGATGTATGATTAAATATGAATTATTTCACTGAGCTACAAAGACAAGAAAATATCCCCTTAGCTGAAGCGATGAATACGGCGCAGCAGTTAGTTGAGCGGTATTTGCCAGTGTTGCACAATGTGATACAAATTAGAGCGCGGGTTCCAGTGAGTGATGATGAACCCAGATTTCGAGGTGCGGTTGCACATCAATCTTCGGTACCGCAATTATATGAAGCATTAAATCATTTGCACCAACAAATTATGTCGCTCGAAACAGAATTATCGCAGTTAGATTTTGCCAGCGCCGATTATAAGCAAGCGGAAAAAGCCCTAGCAGAACGGTTGCTTGCAGAATTAAGCAGCGCAGCGGAAAAATGCGAATTGGTTTATGCAGGAAAATCAGCATCATTTGCCATGATTGTGCACGATTTACAATTATTGACGCAGATTTTACGTGAAAAATTACTATCTCAATTTATACGAACGCCACAAGATACCACGCAGAGTATCTTGGTTGAGGATGACCTAGAAGCAACGCCAGAGATCAAGTTAAATGATGATGAAAAACTAGTTTATGTTCGCCTTTTTCATCGGGATATGGCAACGTTAGGCGAAGGGAAAGGTAATTTGAATTGGATTAAACCCTTATTAGATTCAGTGCGAACGGCGGAAAAGCATGGTTTGGGGGTGTATGAACATGAAGAAGATGTCATGCGTAGTCTTAAAGGTGAAGCCTATGGCTATGTAACCTTAAAAATTAAAAATACTCAGGACATTAGCTCGCAGCGGCCCGCCAAAGTTGATGCCGCCATTGGCTGTCGTTTGCTGACTTTAGATAAAGTGGAACTTAGTCAAATGATTAAACTGACGCATCGATCAGTAGAGTATTGGATAAAAGACGGAACGTTACATAAAATTCATCGCATGTAGGATATAAACGATGGCAGCAGCGCAACAGCAACAATCAGGAGGACCAGATAATTCCTTAGCTTTTGTATGGATAATGATTGGCATTGCCTTGGCAGTGATTGTCTTGTGGTATACCAGTCATTCATTGATTGCAGCTATTCTCTTTAAAATCCGATTAGCTGAAATTTCAGTTATCAGTTTATTTACTCATACCTTAGATGCTACCCGAACTCAAATTCTTTCTACCGCACCGCACACGGCAACCATGCATTTCTTAGGTGAGATTAGTTCTAACGTAGGCGCAATATTAGCTTTTCCATTAGCCGTTATTTTATCTATTTGCTGTTTTCTACTTTATCGTGCCAGCGCACAAAATCGTTATCGCAAGCTTTATAGTATGCAAAAGCTGAAGCAGCAAGAACGTAAAAACTGGCCGCAGATTACCCCTGTTGTCGATTTGAAGTTGATCGATGTGCATGTGCATGAAGGTCCATGGGCGATGGCGATGACACCGATGCAGTTTGCTAAAAAATATAAATTGTTAGAAGAAGAGAGTGTGCCAGATCCCACGGGAATCAGTAGTCGTGAAAAAATCATTGCAAAAGTTGTACTTTCTCGAGCGACGCAAATTTTTGTTCGGCAGTTGGGACGACCTTGGCGTGGTGTAGATAAACTGCCTGTGCATGCCAAAGCGCTTTTCGCCATTTTTGCCGCAAAGACAGCCGGTGAACGCGAAGTAGCTAATCAGTTATTGCGACAAATTGCCAACTCGGCCTCCACCAGCGGCAAGCTTGATTTTTCAGGAATAGATTCAGTTCTTAAAAAATATCAAGACAATAAAATTGTTAAGAAAATTACAGCAGAACATGCCTATGAATTAACGGTAATGGCTTCTTTATTAGAAGCTGCACGTGGTGATGGCGTATTGGCCTCGGCCGAGTTTTTGTGGTTGAAGCCGGTCGATCGACCGCTTTGGTATATGTTGAGTAATGTTGGCCGCCGAGTAGCGTTTACCGAAGTTGCAGGACCCTATGCGCATTGGTTGGCAGAAAGGTTATGCGGTCGTAAATTGATTGTGCCCATGGTATCAGAAGCAACAACGGCTTTGGTCGCAGCAGTTGAGGAAGTGATCTATAACCCTGAACAGGATTTTTAATCACAGGATGAACGATGGCGAAGTATAAACAACGTGGTTTAGACACCTTACACGAACAGGATCAGTTATTATTACTGCGAGATACTCGCACGTTGGCGCAACGTTTTACAGATTTTCTTAGCAATCCATTTAATACTATGGTTGTTGTCTTCATCGTGATGGTATCCATGTTTTTCCTTCCTGCTATCGCAGATCTTTTAGCGCTTAGTGGCGTAGGTTTATTTTGGTATTCCTACACGCGCAAATTATCGTTACCTTTTCGCATGCCGCAAGTTTCTGGCATGCCTGATAATAATGATCCGGCACCAGGCTCTAATAAACCTCGGACTGCACGTGGCATTTGTTTTTTAGGTAATGATCGTCGTACTAATGAAGAATTGTGGCTTGCTAATGATGATATGCGTACACACGTATTGATATTCGGCTCTACCGGTAGTGGTAAAACTGAAGCATTAGTTTCAATGGCCTATAATGCATTAGTGCAAGCCAGTGGTTTTATTTACATCGATGGTAAAGGTGATAACAGCTTATTTGCTAAAGTGTTTTCTATGTGTCGTAGTATGGGACGCGAAGATGACTTCCTCTTAGTGAACTTCATGACCGGTGCGCGTGACGTTATTGGCCCGCAAGAAAAACGCTTATCGAATACATTAAATCCTTTCTCCTTAGGTTCTTCCAGCATGTTAGCGCAATTAATTGTTAACCTGATGGATTCAAGCAGTCAATCACCCGATGGCGATATGTGGAAAGGTCGAGCTATCTCGTTCGTAGAAGCCTTGATGAAATTATTAGTATATATGCGTGATGCAGGATACGTTTTGTTAGATGCTAATAGTATCCGAAATTATTTCCACTTAGATCGACTTGAATCCATAGTAATGGATAAAAAACTGCCGCGCGATAAACAAGAACCAGTGGATATTTCTAGCGTTCCAGATTTAGTATTAGAACCTATCACTAACTATGTATTAAACCTACCGGGTTATGATAAATCCAAAAAAGGTAAACAAGTGTCTCAGGTACTTGAGCAGCATGGATTTATTACCATGCAATTAGGTCGGGTATTTACCTCGCTGGCCGATACTTATGGACATATTTTACGGGTTAAACTAGCGGAAGTAGATTTACGTGACGTGGTGTTGAATCGCCGCATCATGGTGGTATTGTTACCTGCATTAGAAAAATCACCAGCGGAGTTATCTAGTTTAGGTAAAGTTATTATTTCATCGTTAAAAGCGATGATGGCAGCTGGTTTGGGTAGTGAGGTGGAGGGAACTTACGCGGAATTGATACAACGAAAACCGACTACTGCGACTACGCCGTTCATGTGTATTATGGATGAGTATGGTTATTATGCGGTAGAAGGATTTGCGGTCGTGCCAGCGCAAGCACGTTCGTTAGGATTCTCAGCTATTTTTGCCGGACAAGATTTACCAGCCTTCCAAAAAGCCTCTAAAGAAGAAGCGGCTTCTATCGGCGCGAATACCAACATTAAAATTTGTATGAAACTAGAAGACCCAACAGAAACGTGGGAATTTTTCTCAAAAACGGCGGGTGAGTCTTATGTTACAAAAGTGGATACGTTCCAGACTAATCCACAAAGCATCACCAATACCTACGCCGATACGCGCAGTGCTTCAGCTGAAAAACGAGCACGTATCGATTTGCTCGATTTGAAAGAACAACGCGAAGGTGAAGCACACATTTTCTTCAAATCTAAAATCATTCGCGCCAAAATGTTTTATGCCGATCCAAGCCCCGTTAAATTCATGCGTTTAAATCAATTCTTAAAAGTGGACTCACCATCGACCAAAATATTAGTTGAGCTAGAAGAGCGACGACGTAAGTTAAAAGAATTATTGAAAAATCCAGCGGCATTTGTTGAAGCGACTTATTATTCAGAAGATATTGATACGTTATTACAACGTTGGAAAGCTCAAAATAATCAACCTTCGTTTATTGAACAGGCTGCGGCAGTATTACTTTCATATCAAGAGCAAGTGGTTGCCGAGGAACAAGCGGAAGAAATAGATGAAACGCCATTTGATGAGTTAAATATTTTTGCACCATACCGCTTATACGATCCTACTGTACCGATGATTATCGGTTCTAATTTAGAAAAATTCTCTGCACCTATCTTAAAAGTGAGTGATGTACGGCGCCGTATTGACTTAATTGAAAAACTCACCGGAAGACCTTCTCGCCATGCAGCAATGATAGCGGAAGAATTAGTGAAAGATTTACGTATATCCACCTATTACCCCCCCGACATTGTCGACAAACCTACTGCCGGAGAGTTAGCACAATTAACCCGCACATTAGCAGACAGTGTTGCGAATAAAGTCGCTAGCCAAAACCAAGGCGCAGGCGAGGATTTATTGTAGCCTGGACTATTGACATCTCAGCGAAGGATTAAGAAATGTAGGGGTTATAACTTTCCCGCATTCTTCAACTTCGCATATTCCGTTTCAAAATGCTCAATTTCTTGAAAAAAATTATCATATAATGATTTTATTGCAGTTAGCTTTTGTGTGTGTTGCACGGCGATGTCCAATTGGTCTCGGGCTTTTTGTAGTTTAGGAACGACACAATAACTAAAAGATCCATTAAGCCGAGAAAGAATATGACGGGTTTCTGCTATGTTGTTTTCTTCATAAATTCTTTGTAATTTTTCTTTGTCTTTTAAAATGGACTGGCTTAACATTTCGAAAACCTCTTTAACAAGCTCTTTGTCATTATCAGCAATGGCTAATGAAGCATCTACATTAATAATTTGCGTTGATGGTTTTGATGCGGTTTTGATATGAATATAAGTATCAATAATTTTTTGAGCTTCTACCGGGTCAAGTGGTTTTTGGAATACATCTAAAAAACCACTTTTTAAAGCTTTTTGTTTTACTTCATTATCATTATTAGCAGTTAACACCACAAAAGGTGTTGCTTGATTTGGATGGGTTTTATCGCTTTTAACCCAATTCATTACATCAATACCTGTACCTTCATGAATACCAAGATCGCACACAACTAAATCATAACGACGTGCTTTAATTGCCTCTCGAGCGGTTGAAACACTATCTGCTTTTGCCACAATGTCGCAACCTTTATCGATAAAAGTTTTACCGATAGTTCTCTGCAGAATAATATCGTCTTCGATGAGTAATAATTGTGGTTTTCCTTCAGTACTCATCTTAAGATTATCGTTTTGGGCTAGAGATAATTCAATAGGTTTTTTTTGTTTTTTAAAGCGATCATCAGGGAACTTATCTATTTCCTGCAATATTGTCTCTTCATCAAACGTATCAATTTCATGAGGGACCATTTCTTCTTTTTCGTGCTCATTAGGCAGCGGCAATGTGAGTATGACTCTAAATGTTGAACCTTTATTCTCAACACTCTCAACTTCTAGCGTGCCACCCATGTCATCAACAAATTTTTTGACATAATACAAACCTAAACCACTACCTTTATATTTAGCTTGATTAGAAGGATTTAAACGTACAAATTTATCAAAAATATGTTTGATCTTATCGGCGGGAATACCCATGCCAGTATCCAGTATTTCAAATGCAACCGTTGCCATTTCACGCGTAGAAGAAATTAATTTTGCATGTAAAGAAACAGAACCTTCATCGGTAAATTTAAGCGAATTACCGATTAAATTGACAAGTACGCGGAATAATTTTTTCTTATCTAATTTCAAACGTGCAGGCACAGCCGGATCGATGGACAAGTTAAGCTGCAAACCACGGTGATGCGCAGCAACTCTATTTAAATCTATTACTTTGGACAAGAAACGAAGAATATCAACCGACTCTAGTTTGGTGGTATCGCCCAAATAATCGATATTCTCAAAATCCACCAACTCATTACACATATTCAACAACTGACCTGCCGCCGCCGCCATATATTTAGCAAATTGCTTCTTCTCCGGATCGGTCTCTTCCTCAGCCAAATCTTTCATGTAACCATACAAACCCGATAACGGCGTCCGAATATCATGCTGCATATTTTGAATGAATTTCGATTTAAGTTCGTTAGCTTCTTCAGCTTTTTGTTTGGCTTGAATTAGTTCTTGTTGTGTTTTCTTTAATTCAGTAATATCTAAAGATATACCAGCAATACCCGTAACTTTTCCACTTCTATCGTGTAGAGGAACCTTCTTTGATAACCAATTTATGACAGAGCCATCGCGTCCGATGGTAAATTCCTCTACTGTTTGTGGAGTATCCTCTTTCATAATTTCTTTATCAATATTATCAGTAATTAATGCTTGTTTTTTTCGTTCCTCCTCCGGTTGATTTGGCATCAGTAAATCAAACACAGTCTTTCCCTTTATATTTTTATACGAGTTTAGACCGACATCATAAGCTTGTTCGTTATTGCAGCCTTGCAGGATACAATTAATATCTTTCCAGTAGACATGACCAGGCAGAAGAGAAATGATTTCCTCTAAGGTAAAGAGTTGGTTTTCAATTTCATGTAAGTATTTTTGATTGTCTATGTAAAGACCAAGCACAGAGGTTATTACACCATTATCCGTTGTTTCTAAAGGTAAGAGATGTAACCAAAAAAGCTCTTTGTTAACTGTAATTGCTTGTTTTTGTTCTGATACAATTCGCTCACAAGAGTCAGTGCGTAAGCTTTTTTGTTTCCACAGCAATTGAGCATCAGTTCTACCTTGGATATCTTTTTTTGAATGATGTTCAGTTAATTTAACAAAAGCTGTATTACAATCTACATATTGACCGTTCAATTCTTTTATAAAAGCGGGGATAGATAAATAGCGAATGAACAAGTTTGTGTCCATTTACTCTAGCCTTTTGTAGGTTAATATCTATAAGGATAGCACAACTATGCAACGGCCTCCAGTATAATAAGTTCATGAATTTTATTTGGTATAGTTATACTATTTCCAGCTAGATAAACATGTGTAGCTACAAATAAGTAAGGGTTATCTTGAGTACACCCCTCACGCTTTGCAACTTCCTGAGTAAAAAGTAGTTCTTTTTCTAACATTTGTATAGTTATATTTTTGTTTTTTGTTTGTGCAAATGGATTCGTGGCATGAGTCTCTAGTGTTTTTCCTGTGTATTGAGGGTGTGCAGCCATGTTTAGTAAAAATAATTCTAAAATATATTTATGAGGATATTCAGGCCAGCCATCATCAGATAAATGATTTTTTACATGGTAATACCCCTCAATAACAATATATGTAATATCATGATTTGGCTGATTAAATGAAAATAATTTTTTCCCCGTAGATTCATTGGGGGAGTAAAAATAAATTTTTTCATCAATCACAATATCAGCATATATTTTTTTTAGTATTAATTTTATGGCTATCTTTTTCTTTACAATTAAACTAAACACAATTTTGCTAGAAAAATAACAGGGCAGAATGCTTCTGCCAATGTGATCATTTTTTTGCAGTGATTTTAATACCTCTATTTCAGCAATATTCCATCCCGCATCTTGCGCCCAATTAATTACATCACTGCAGTTTATTTTGGATAAAACAAATTGATAATATTTGGCTAAATCTATTGAGAAACTCTTCGATACCGACCATTCTGATACAATAAGATCATACTGAATACGAAAATTGTTATTTTGATCGGGAGATTTATATTTACACAAGAAAAAAGCTTGAAATAAAAAATACTCTTTTTCAGTAATAGTGAAAAAAAGGTTAGTCTTTTTAATATAAGACTCAATCGTTTCACGATTATTTTGATGGCGAGAATGAGCTAAATTATCATATAGTTGGCAAGCGACTGCGAGTGTTTTTTTGAAAAATTGCAATCTATGCTGTATTTCTGATATGCTTTTCTCTTCCAGTGCCAGAAGAATTATTTTGTACATCCTAATATGGCAAGCGGTATCACCTACATGCGCATCAAAATCCTGATATTTTTTTTGTATATAAAAAGTATCAATGGTAGCAATTAACATTTTGAGTATGTTAATTATCATTTTTGTAACTTGACACCGAATTTTCGAGTCTTGAATTAGCGTATCATTTGATTGCGGCAATAAATCTAAGCAATTATACATTTTGAATCCTAACTATATTTTCCTCGAGTATGGAGCTAATACTTTGTGGATCACTGGCTACATCAGCAAGACTCCATGAGGAAGAGGTATTGGTGTTGTCCCGGGGCAAGAAACGAAAACGACTATTTTTACTTAATGACGGTGCATTTAAAATGGCTTCATTCATTTGTTGCAGTTTCTGGGGTTGAATTTGCTTTATCCACATTATAAACAAACCGGTAGTTGCGAAAAGAAATCCAGATAATAAGCCAAGGCCGACGGCATTAATTCCCATATCTGTATACAAACTAAAGAAAGCTGCAACTAACATTCCGAATAGCAGCCCAATTGAAGAAACAAAAGCTGAACTATATCCAATCCCTAAAGGTCTTGATTGGCATATAAGGTTCGATTCAATTATTTGTAAGCAAACAGCTGGCGTGACGAACAACATTAAAC
>CAZULF010000031.1:0-21160 GCA_964621215.1 uncultured Legionellales bacterium
GAAGCGCCCGGAACTTTATCAGAAAATCCACTAATGTGGGCTAATTACATAGTTTCAAGTACAGATTATTCTATAAAAGTGGCTAGTACTAATATAAAAGATGACTATCCTAATATAGGAAGTGTGAAGATTTTGGTTATGGGCACTAATAATGCTTCAATACAAAATTTGTTCAACGAATTATTTAGATATCCTAGAGATCCGAGGATTTTGCAACCATATAGAGGATCATCTTTTGACTCTTTTGAGCGGAAAACGAAATATCTATCTTATAAGGCAAACTTTTGGCATACGTCAGGTATGGAACGATATGATAGTCTGTCACGTATATATTTTCACAGTGCCGCATTGGCTATCTTTGTGTTTCCGTTGGATTATTCAGATTCTTTAGAGGTTTGTCGAGGTTATCAAATTCTACTTAATCATAACGCTTCTGTACCTAATGAAGAGAGATGCTCGATTATTTTGGTTGGAACACATGCAGGTATAAAAAGCATAGAACCAACTCAAATAAAATATTTAAAAGAAAAAATACAAGCTGTTGCTTACGTGGAATTTTCTATAGAAACGAGAGAAGGGATAGACGATTTATTAGTAGCTATGGATTCTAGGGTGCTCGAACGATCATTAATTCATCCTGATTTGAGGAAGTGGTGGCTTTTGAAGTTAAAAGACGATAACAATAAATGGCTTAATTTCATTAAGCTTAGTCAAATATTTTTTAAATATAGCAATCAATCTATGATTAATTTCATTAAAAAAGGCAATATTGTTAGCGCACAATATTTGCTTGATTGTTACAGAGAATACTTAATAACGACCAGTCATCATTTAAATGAATTTTTACAAATCGCAAATGACAATTTAATTAAATATTTATTCGAGCCCTATGTATCTTTCATTGAAAGCAAAGTGTCTAAAGCAAGAAAAAATACTATAGCAGAGTCCCTTGTGTTAAGGAATAAGGAGTCAATCATACAATGGTTTGTGGACAAAAATATTTTGAATACGGAAGATTTTTCATTATGTACAGTTAATGCTAGCTCACCACTGAAACTTATTTCGTCCCAAAGTAATGAAATACCTTTACCGATAACTGAATTTTCTCCACCAAGCGCAGATGAAACCATCTTAACAAACCTTATTCCTTTCGATACAGATCTTTCCATTCCGCCTCAAGATATAATTACTTTTTGGTTAATCAGTAAAAATGCGCAAGCATCGATATCAGCTAATGGTGGAATATATGATTTTTTCGCCACATCGAACTCAACTGATACCATAGATAATGAAGTCGAAAAAACTGCTCAGATACAAGTATTACCTCAGTTGGATTATTCACCATGATAGATACATCCTTGAATGAAAATCAATTAACCTTAATTAGCAAACAAATAGATGACTTGCTGTTATGTCTTAATCAACAAAGTCAAAAATTTTTCTATGGCGCATGGATAGGAAATTTATGGATTTTAAAAAGAGTTTTAATGATCAGTGGTTACTCGCTCACATTAGCACAAGAGCAAACGGTATTTTTCCTTTGTTCGCAGGGGTTGGTTAAAAATATTTTAAAACAACAAGTCCGAAGCTGTGCTAAATCACATGCCTTAATGGAGGATATTTTCTTATTTTTTAAGAAAAACTCCATCGATACCGATGTGGATTGGGAATCGCTAAAAAAAAATCTATTACCTAATAAACCGCCTGCTCCAGGCAATGATAAAAAATGGAAAAATCTACCACGAGCTCAAAAAATCGATAATGAAAATAGTCATTTATTTTATAATTTGGATAAAGCCTTGCTGGAGTGGTATGAACAACAATCGGGAGCTTTATCGAGTCACTCTCAGGCATCGTTGTCTTTATCTGCTAGTCTAGCCCTACGCTTACCGCTGGAAGCGTATGAAAAAAAGGTTGGGCTTCATTTTTTATTGTCCCGCCATCAGGTATTAATGCAATATTTTTTCGTAGCGATGGCCGATTCTGGTAGCTTAAGCGCAGTAACGGAGATAGATTGGAAAAGCTTTAGCGAACAAATAGTCACTATCAGTACCCCTTACTTTCAATTTCTATCCTGTTGTAATCCAGAAATGTTACAAGCTAATCAATGGCAACATAACAAGTGGGGTAATTTGGATCATGAGTGGAAACGTTTATTCACGGAGATGGGAACTCAAAGTCTAGTATTTTTTGAATGTGTCCATACTTGGAATCAAGCAGGAAAAAGCTTTGCTAACCCTACTGAGGAGTCTTCGTCTGAGACGTTGACAGATGGTGAAAAACTGCTTGCTGTGGCCAAAGGCATAGCAAGTATTCGAGAAAGTTTAAATCCACATAACGCACCACCCCTGATGGATGAATTGATGGTGGAGTTAGAACGACTAGTTGACTTAAATCGAGATATATTGACTTTATCTTGTTATACAGAACCCTCCACGCTCATGGTAGACCAACGTTGGCGCGCACAATTAGCAGAAGCTCGAGCGCCTTTGATTTCAGCCTTGCAGCAAGATGGAAGCGATGTACTCAATCAGCAGGGTCAGTTAAGCCAGCACATTGAGGTACTGATACAAACTATAGCCGCTGATTGCACGGCTGGCCTTGGGAAAGCGCCGTGCGAGTTGGTTTTATATTTACTGGGTTCACACTCACGCGAAGATGGCACTTTATATTCCGATGCGGAGTTTGCACTGGTATATGAACCTTATGAAAATAAAACCAATGAAGAAGTTTGGGGTTACCTGCATACCTGGCTGAGATTATTCCAACTCGCTATATTTAGCTTAGGTGAAACGCCACTAAGCGGTGAGGCTCAATCTAAATTTCATATTGACACGGAAGTTGCACGGAAGCAATGGGGTATTTGTCAAGAAGACATGCACTCAGAGATGTATAACTCGGTAATGCTGGCATTTACATTAGATGAGTGGCATCAGTATCTTCATGGTCGCCACATGAAGGATGGCTCTGAAGTAGATGCGCGTAATCAAGAGATTGCTGCATTTCGTGCTCGGCTGGGAGATGAGGATTTTTTCGCATTATTAAACGCAGATTCGGTTTATCAATATTCTTCTTTAACATCACGAGAAATTGATAACGAAGAAACTTTTTCTTTGTCAGAAAATCAAACGTTAGATACTCGGTTTAGATATTTACTTCGCAGCATTGCAGAACGGACGTTCGAGAGTGCGATTACTCAAAAAATATTAACAGCTGAATTAGGTGGTATTTTTAATGGAGATCTAAAACTAGCTCAAGGCCAGATAGTAAGCTTACTCAAATGTCAATCCATATTACAAAGGGCTTTTGATACTAAAACCGCGTGCTCAGCACAAAACCAGATTTCTCTAAAGCTGCAAGATCAAAACCCGTTGGTATTTTTTACTCAAACAGTGAAGCTCTGGTGTCCTATAAAAGCAAAAACAACAGTAGGTATATTACAAGAAGCGCAACAACGTGGATGGTTGCCGATAGGGTTTGTCGAACTTTGGAAAGCGGCATTAGAGGAGATTGCTCGTTTAAGAAATCGTTCTAGTCTGGTTTGCGGTTATCAAAATGATGTCATTCACCTATCAGAATTAACACCACAAGAGATAAAGTTTCTGCAAGGGCTTGAGGATGGATTGCTTGTTCCATTACAAAATGAGCTAGTACAGTTGACTGATATGTTGCGCGCGGATGTTGCTCAGTTAGAGACTTCACATAAAACGCTATATGGCCTTAGCTGGAATGTACTGATGCAGTTTCTCACACAACGAAGTCAGTGGTGTTTACAAGATGAAGAACATCCATGGGTAAACATATTACCTGATTACCCAGATAGGTGTGGATTTACGCCATTAGGAGAAAAAAAATTAAAGCATTGGCAACTGCATTTAATCAGCACTTACTTAACTCATGAGCGCTCTCCCTATATTGTGAGCACACCAGGCCTAGATGAAGACAAAGACTATTATTTATCGCAAACCTTAGGCGATGAGCTATTTGATTTAGAGACAGGGTTGCCACGTACGGATTTTAATAATAAATTTACTTCACGCACTCACCATTCTACCGATAGGCATGCTGTTCATTTAATTGATGATGTTTTTTTCAAGATTAATGCGCCGACTGAAAAAAATTTTTTTAATCAAACCAAAAATTTACCGAGTGAGTATGAAATATTTGGGCGCGAACTGGCGGTTCAAGCGATACATTATAGCCTGGGAGGCGATTCGTTAGCCCCGGGAGTATTATGGCGAGTTGAAGTTCAGGCAGCTCGTACTTGTGTGTATTGGGTCTGGTTGTCACAAGCGTGTGAGGGCGAAGCTCTCACTACGGTGATTAAAGAAAAGCCGAACCAATTACTACAATTAACAGAAAGGTCTGTCAGTGAACACTTTCTCTTAGCCTTCGTTACCGCGCAGTTGGATGGACAACCTGAAAATTTTGTGCTGGTGCTCAAGGGTGATGAGTTTGAACTGATTGGGTTTGACAACGGTTTGGCTTTTGGTCAATGCATTAAAAAGCAAGGTTCAAAATTGGTAGTGGTCTTAAAAAGTGCGGTATTATTATTTCCACAAATGCAATCAGCACGATTCGACCCACGGACGGCAGAAAAGATAAGGTTATTAGATGTACCGAAATGGTTAAGTACCATTCAAGCAAAAATAGATAATATAAATCAAGTTTGGGCACGGATATTATCACCTCTGTCATCGGGGGTTGCACAAAACCGTGCTGGGATTATTATTCGGTTGCCAGAAGAAAGTAGTGTGTGGATGAGTATGGTGCTTAATCGGTTTAAGACCCGTTTGCAAAGGGAACGGATAATATTATATGCGAAATTATTTTCAGACCTTAATCCACAATTAAAAGGCCTATATCAAACTTTTCATGAATACAATAATTTAGACGAATTCTCACGCTTGCAATTTAATGAATTAGATCCGGCATCTTACCATACTTACAAAATAACAACACCGGAGGGTCCGCGTGTTGTTTCTTTATCTACGGTAGCACGGGCACAGGATTTACGAGCCTATGAAGACATTATTGCTAACATGAAAGCAACCATGCATTTTACGGAGCAGGATTTTGTGTCAGTCAATTTTAAACTGTTAGTTGATAAACATAATAATCCTGATAGACGAGCGCAATGGTTGCAATTAAAATTAATGGAAGGCACTACATTTAAAATACTTTGTTTGGCAAATTGTGCAGTATTGACAGATGAAAGATTAGAACAATTTCTGAATAATATGCCTAATATAAAAGATCTAGAGGTTTTGGATGTTAGTGGTTGTTTGAATATAGTTGGAACAGGCTGGTTAGATAAATTAAAAGCTAATAATCCTCGAGTTAAAATAATACCGATTAGAGTTAGTTTGCTATCCTATCCGTATATTCGCAAAGCTGTAGCTTATGCTACTAAATATGGTGATGATTTTATTGAGCAACTAATGCGATGTGAAATGGGCTTGGAAAGTCTTGATGAGCTTTGTTTAGATCGTATTTTAATTATGCAAGAGCAAAGGATTTTAAACCATTATCTTTCATATTCTAGTGAAAAGCTTATTAAACAGATCTACTATCTGGGTAATAATTTAGCAAGAATAAGTCTACTTCCACAAAATCCAACTTTATGGAGTGGATTGTTGTTTCTGAAGTGTAGTTCTCCAAAAAAAGCTTTTATTAACAAATCACCAGAGGAGGAAGTTCCATTAGAGAATAAACTAAAAATTTGTGTTGTAGGTTACTCTTCTGGAGGCTGTGGGAAAACTAGTTTATTAAGATACTTGAAGAATGAAACATTCAGTAATTATGAGAAGATGACATGTAGCTGTGATTTATTCCTCCTGAATATTCAATTTAATGGTAGTCCATATTCGTGTCTATTCTTTGAGATCGCGGGATATGAACGTGATAATTATATTTCACAGTTATACTTTAGGGATGCAGCTTTCTTTATAATTGTATTTTCTTCTGATGGCCTTAATATTTTAGATGAAACTCTAAAGTGGTATCAGCATATTATCAAAAACTTCTGTTATCCACCAGATGAGAGACCTCCTATATTTATATTAGTAAGAACCAAAATAGATCTAGTAGAAATGACATCAGAATTACAATCAATAATAGATGATCTAAAAGAAGTCATAGAACCGGTGGCTTATGTTGAAACTTCAGCAAAGACGGGGCAGGGTATCGAAAAGCTCTTAGAGGCTATTACTAAAGCTATTAAGAAATACTATCTAACAGTTGGGTATTTCTATGAGGAGAGGTTGGATCCGACTCTAGTACTTTCTGAACCACATCTTTTTGGTAATGAAAAGATTAGATTGCCTAGAATTCATGATAAGGAAGAGGGGTCTAACTTGATAAACTATCGACGTATTTCTGAGGTATGGTTATCAAAGTTAAAAGAAAATAGAGTGAGATGGAATAATTTTATTCGATTAAGTCGCTTTTTATTTCCACTTAACCAAGGTAATTTACTTGATGCAGTTAAAGATCACAATATTGCAACGATAGAATTTTTTATTGAACATGATCATAATACTATACTCCAAAAAGGTGTTTTACTTGAATTTTTAAAAGCCAGTAATGCAGAGGCATCTAAATTAGTCCTGAATTATTGTGGCCCAGTCTTTAAAGACGGCGTACAAAATGAAAATGATATAACAAGAAAAAGCATTTCAACAATCATCATTGCTGCAGCCGAAAAAGCGCTAAGAAAGTCATCTTCAAAAGGTAATGTTGAAGATTTCAATACATTAATTGCAACCGGCTTGCCGATAGATATTAATGCTGCAAGTTTTGGTGATAAGCAAACTGCATTGCATTTTGCTTGTCAGTTAAGAAATGAAAATTGTATTTTTATCATAGCAGAACTATTAAAAATAGGCGGTAACCCAACTTTAGTGAATAATCATGGGAGAACAGCATTAGATTTATATGAAAAACACTTTAATCGTGAAAGTGAAGTTCATATGGCTCTTTATGCGCGCTTAAAAAGCATCGTTACGGGGCAGGTTATGTCTGAGGAAGAGAAACAATTAGTTCAGATTTCAGCTTTAAATCCAAATCCATAATTGACAAATGACTCATGATTCTACACTCTATTCATAGAAACTAAGGGAGGACCAAAAAATGTTACCGAGCAATCAACTACGCAGACCCCATCCAGCAAACGACTCATCTGTAGATTTGCTGACAGGAGATGAAGATTTGGCAAGCTTATTAGAAGCGATTGATCGTATTCAAACAGATGAAAATCCATCATTAGAAACAATGGAAAAGCGTCAATCCAAACTGGCTGATTACGCTGTAACACATGCGTCAGAAGAGAACATTATTACTTATCAGCAAAAAATGGCACAACTTATTGAATTACATAAAAAATTCCATCAGTATCAGAATTTGAGTCAGTGTTTAAGTGCTTTAAATAAACTAAAAACTCAAAATTCTCTTTGTGAACAAGAACAACTCATATTATTTAAACCCTTAGTTGACATGTTTTATAAACTTTATCCGGCCCATGCTCATGATCCACAACATCATTTACACCCGCTAAAAATTCAATATACTCAACCAACAGGTTGGCATTTACCGCAATTCCCTGCGGATGTATTACAGAAAAATTTTCGTGATCTTTGGTCAAAGCTAAAAGAGCATGCTGTTGACTTGGCGTTTCAGTTTATTTCTGAGTTATGTGCAATATACAACCCGGTCAATCTGGAGAGTACTATAGAGTTAAACTTTTCACAGAGACAAAGTGCAGCATTACAAGAAATAGGTCTGCGACTACTTCCATTAATACGTGATGGTCTTAGAGCCTATAAAGAACATACCGATACAACATTTCGCGTACAATGGAGCATGCGAAACGATCATAATGTTAATTTGATCTTGCGTCCTTATATTCAAATGCAATCTGATTTTATCGACAAGTGGCAGATGTTTTTGCATGCAGATCAGAGAACAATACAATTAGAATATTATAATTTAACCGATACAGATTTATCAGGCATAAATTTAACTCATGTCTGTTTTAAAGATGCTAACTTATCGCGGGCTAACTTAAGGGGTGCTCAATTTGATTCAACACAATTTCTGCATGCGCTGGGCTTACAGACTGTTACTGATATTGATGAGGAAAAAAGTAACGAAATCAGAAGAGCATTTTTTGAAAATGCTAACGGTATTTTAGTTAATATCGAAAATGAATTGCAAGGTTTTGAGACAACACTTAATGATATTGAAAAACTCAAACTTTTACATACTGAGGATGGAGAGTTACCTTACTTTACGGAATTAACAGACGATCAAGTGCGGAGCTTAATTATTCTCGCACTAGGAAATAAAAATATTAACCAGCTCCCTGCTGCATCTCCATTTTGTTATACACAGTTGATTATGTATAGAGAGCAAAATGGAAAATCAAAGCTGGCTGACCAAACGCGCGAGCAATTAATTAATTTATTACATCAGCTAATGCCTACAGGAAAAAACCAAGGTATGGGATGGGAAGTCATTGCTTTAGCACAATTTGAATTAATAACATCATTATTTAATAATCTTGATCTAACTAAAGAGCAATTAGATTTTCTAGAGTCTGTTTCAAACGCATGGAATTTTGGTGCAGAAACTTCATTTTCGCAACGATTTTCTCAAGCACAAGAGACTTATTTACAGCGTCGTGCGCAGAAATGTATTTTATTAAATCAATATAAAAAGCAATTAATTGATACGTTTGTTGCAGAATTATTTAACCCGCCTAATGACATGCTTGGGTATGGTGACTCAGAACGTCTACATCTTGTTTTAGAAGAGGCGCGTCATGATGACGAGATGGCTGTGGATTTATCTGCAGTAGATGTTGTTAGGTTTGAGGAACTATTCAAAAAAAATGTTGATATTAGTCATGTCTTTCTTAAATTAACTCCTATACAGGAAAGAGCGCTCTATGAGATAAATAAGCTCTATGTGCAACAACGTTATATACGCTTCAATTGCGCAATCGATAATAACAATTTATCTGAGGTCCAGATTTGTGTTGAACAGGGTTTAAATCCAAATCAACCCAATGATGTGGGTCGAACGCCTTTCATGCGAGCTTGTATGGTGGGCAATCCTGCCATTGTTCAATTCTTATTGGCTAACCGAGCTAATGTACATCTCAAAACCGACGCTGGATGGACTATTATTGAATCTGTTTCGCGACGCCGCAATCATGCAGTCGCTGAATTGTTGATTAACAAAGGTGCTACTTTGGACTTCATCAGTCGATGTTGCTTGTATGGCGAAGAGGCTTTACAAAACAAGACTGTCGCAGAGATTAATCAATTACACCATAGTGGAGAAAGTTTATTACATATTGCTGTGCTAGAGCAGCTTAATGATTTAATCACTCCCATTATAACTATGGGTGGCAAGGTGGATATAGAAAACGCCCAACACCAAACACCATTATATTTAGCAGTCCAACATAAAAATGATGAAGCTGTAACATTACTAGTTGAACATAAAGCTGTTGTTACCAATCGAATGATTTATTTAGCTTGCGAAAATAAGCGATACGAAATGGCAAAACTATTACGAGAGCACATTAGTGAGCCAATCGATTTATATACAGCGATGTTTTTTAGAGAATGGGATTTATTGACGCAACTTATTTCAACTCATCATATTGATGCTGATTTTTGGAATGGGATGACACCTTTGGCTTTAGCTTGCAGTATGGGTCATGTTGATGTTGTACGGTGGCTGTTAGATAAAGGCGCTAACCTCTATGTATGTGTCAACGCGAAGTTACCAATAACCTATGCTTTTGAAAATGCTCATACTGAGGTTATTGCGCTCTTTCTTGAAAAGGGTTTCTCAATGACCGCAGTTATACGAGAACTTCCCCCTGCTATTCACGTAGCTGTGGACTCGGGACACTTACCCGTAGTTTCTATTATTTTAGAGCACTATAAAAAACAAGGACAACCGCAACTAGAATCCGTTGCAAATTGCGCTCATGCAGGAAGAACACCTTTATTAAAAGCCGCGATGAAAGGAAATATGCCTATCATACAAGTATTGCTAGATGCAGGAGCAGATCCATATGCTACTGATGCAGGAGGTAATTCTGTGCTACATCTTGCTGCAGATGCCGGAAACAATGAGCTAATAAGACTGCAAATATCGCTTTTGGTACAACGCAAAAATCGTTCTGGTGAGTCGCCGTTGGATATGGCCAAGGAAAGCGGGCATACCCCGACTCAAGCACTGTTATCTGAATTTATTGGTGATGCAAAAGCAGTGTCACGACAATCTTCATCGTCTCTAGCAAAATCATCTTCGATGACATTTTGGCGACCGGAAGATGAATCTTCTTCTTCTCTCAGTATTTCTCGAGCACCCGATCCTGAAGAGAAAAGTTCTGTACTAGAATTAGGTGGAGTAGGATAAGGTTTTACTGATTTTGCGCAGCCATCGCAGCCGCGACTTCTGCTTCGTAGTTGGGGGGTACGGCTGTAAAAGTTGCGTTGACGGGGGTTGGATAGGTGCTTAATTCAGGCCCAATCATTTCTAAGGCCTTTTGAGCTTGCGGTTGGCCTTGGGCTGCGGCAGATTGCAACCATTTGAGAGCGAGGGTGTTATTTTGAATCGTGCCGAGTCCGTAATAATACATATAGCCTACAGCATATTGCGCATCAGGAATTTGTTGCACGGCTAACGGTTGTAATTGTTTAAATGCTCGATGATAATCACCCAAGATAAAATCTTGCTTGCCAGCTACCAGACGTGCTTGTTGGCTGGCGCAAGCGGTCAACCACACGCTGAATAGCATAACAAAACAAAGTTTTATGACACGGCTTCCTCTCATCATTTTCCTTTTTCAATCAGCGTCTAGTGGGTTGTCCTCGAGATACCTGTATGGGGTGGACTAAATTTGAGCTCGCGGTTAGGTAAAGTTAATTTTTCTAACTCACCATTACGTTTAATCACCACACTGTCAGGCATTATCTTAAATAAGGTTACCCCTGATGTTATCATATCACCAATTCGGTACGATTTAATATTACCGCTTGCATCTTTAATTAAAGCACTTGAATGCGAATGTTTTGGTTTTAAGAGAGTCCCGACTAAGGTGAGATTTAAATCAGAAAGAGGAATTTGGGCTGTATTGGTAATATTAGGAGGAGTTTGACCAAATAAATGCCACTTAGGAATTTGTGCCAGTTGATTTGATGTTTGGGTTGCTGTGGTGGTTGAGACTGAGAGTGGTGTACTTAATGACGGCTTGTGTACGATTAAAACAATATCAGTAATAAAGTTGGTCACTATCCATAAACCGCTGAGTGCAATTACCAGCAGCGCCGCTGGTTTTGTATAAGGATGAGACAATAATCTATCATTTAAGGTTTTTAAAAAGGTCATATCGATATTTTTGTATCCTACTGCTTCCCACATCTTATTGATTATACGTGGTAAATCTCAAATGTCGAAATATGGTATGGATGGAGCGAAGCGGAATCCGAGTTTTCTATTCGACGATCCCGGATTCCGCTTCGCTGCATCCAGGCTACGATTATGGATCCCGCGGACAAGCCGCGGGACGACGGCAGGACCTTGGGGCATGAATGCCTTCGTGAAGCGTGTGAGGCTACGACAATGCTAAGCGTCTTGCGGGAATGATAAAAGTTGTATAATCTGCGCTGATTACTCTATAGGATTTTTATTAATGTTATTACAACAACCTATTCTAGAACAAACGCCATTGCGTGCAAAAATAACAGAATTTTATCGCAAAGATGAAACGGAATGTTTGGACATTTTGCTTGAACAAGCGGCCTTACCGGTAGATGCCATTGCTCGTATTCAACAACGCGCAGCCGAGTTGGTGCAGACCATCCGCAAGAAGCGAGTTGGAGCGGGTGGATTAGATGCCTTTCTTTATCAATACAGCCTCTCCAGCGAAGAAGGGATTGCCCTGATGTGTCTGGCGGAAGCTTTAGTGCGAATTCCTGACACAGCCACGCGCGATAAACTAATTCGCGATAAACTTGAATCAGCTGATTGGGAAAAGCACGCCGGTAAAAGTCAATCATTGTTTGTCAATGCCGCAACCTGGGGTTTGATGCTAACCGGCAATTTATATGAATGGAATGAATTAAGTAGCCAAAATCTCTGGACAACGTTAAAGCGATTAGTCAGTCGTAGCGGTGAGCCGGTTATTCGTCAATCCGTTAGCTATGCCATGAAAATTTTAGGCAAGCAATTTGTGATGGGCCGCACCATCGAAGAAGCTATGACGCGTGCTAAATCCAATGAGGCAATAGGATATTGCTATTCTTATGACATGCTAGGTGAGGCAGCCAAAACAGCACGTGATGCAGATAAATATTTTAATGCTTACCAACAAGCTATTCATGCCATTGGCGCGTCAGCAGTGGGGTTGAATCCCATTACAGCGCCGGGCATCTCGATTAAATTATCAGCTCTCTATCCACGTTATGAATTGGCTAAACGCGACCAAGTGATGCAAGCGTTAGTGCCACGTTTATTAGCACTAGCGAAATTAGCACAACATTATAATATCGGTTTAACAGTCGATGCAGAAGAAAGTGAGCGTTTGGATTTATCATTAGATGTTATCGAAGCAGTATTAAGCGAGCCCGACCTTAGAGGTTGGAATGGGTTTGGTTTAGCATTACAAGCGTATCAAAAACGTGCTTTCTGGGTTATTGATTGGTTAGCAGAATTAGCCAAAAAAACGCAACATCAAATTATGTTGCGTTTGGTTAAAGGTGCTTATTGGGATGCTGAAATCAAATCTTCACAAGAGCGAGGTTTGGAAGGTTATCCGGTATTTACCCGTAAAGTATCGACCGATGTGTCTTATATTGCGTGCGCTAAAAAAATTATTCATTATGGTGATTTGTTTTATCCACAATTTGCGACCCACAATGCTTATTCAGTAGCAGCGATTCTAGAAATGTTGGCAGATAAAAAGCACTTCGAATTTCAATGTTTACATGGTATGGGGCAGACACTGTATGATGATATTATTGGCCCAGATCATTTAAACATTCCTTGTCGTATTTACGCGCCAGTCGGTAGTCACGAAGATTTATTAGCGTATTTAGTGCGTCGATTATTAGAAAATGGCGCTAACACTTCATTTGTAAATCGTATCGTCGATGCCAATGAACCGATCGAAAACCTGATTGAGGATCCGGTTGCGAAGTTGAAAAAAATGCCGCATTACCCACATCAAAAAATTGCTTTACCTATTAATCTTTATGGCACTGAACGTAAAAACTCTAAGGGCTGGGATATGTCAAATCATCAAACGTTAAAAATGCTGCAAACCAAATTAACTGCAGCTATGCAAACACCTTGGCGTGGCGGGGTATTGGTTAATGGTACATTTTTAGAGGGTGAAACTCATCCGGTGACGGATCCTGCTGATCATAATCGTGTTGTTGGTGAAGTGACTTTAGCTAATGCACAACATGTCGAGCAAGCACTATCGATCGCGGCTGCTGCGGCAGCAAGCTGGGATAAAACACCCGCTGAACAACGCGCAGTCTGTTTGGAAAAAGCAGCTGATTTATTAGAACAACAAACCGATTTATTTATGGCGTTGGCTATTCGTGAATCCGGTAAAACGATCAATGATGCCATTGCTGAAGTGCGGGAGGCAATTGATTTTTGTCGTTATTATGCAGCGCAAGCGCGTATGCATTTGGCGAAGCCGACACAGTTACCTGGACCAACAGGTGAATTAAATGTATTGGAACTACATGGACGTGGAGTGATTGCTTGCATTAGTCCTTGGAATTTTCCACTCGCTATTTTTATGGGACAAGTGACTGCTGCATTAGCCGCGGGTAATGCGGTGATTGCTAAGCCGGCAGGACAAACGCCGTTAATTGCCAGTTACGCAATTAAGTTATTACATCAAGCCGGTATTCCTGAATCAGTATTACATTTATTACCTGGTTCTGGTGGCGTAGTGGGGGCACAGTTGGTCGCAGATCATCGCATCAAGGGTATTATATTTACCGGCTCCACTGAAACTGCACGTATGATCAATCAATCATTAGCTAATCGCGATGGTGCTATTGTACCTTTCATTGCAGAGACGGGTGGTCAAAATGCCATGATCGTGGATTCATCTGCATTACCCGAACAAGTTGTCACCGATGTGATTACCTCAGCTTTCGGCAGCGCTGGGCAACGTTGTTCAGCTTTACGTGTTTTATTCTTGCAAGAAGAAGTAGCAGATAAAATAATTACTATGTTGCAAGGCGCGATGGCGGAATTAGCAGTAGGCGATCCATCATTGCTAGCGACCGATATTGGCCCCGTTATTGATAATGCGGCGTTAACGATGCTGCAAAAACATGCAGCGTTAATGCAACAACAAGGTAAGTTGGTTTATCAAGTGAAATTAAATCCAGAAGCCACTGCTGCAGGTACTTTCTTCGCACCCTGCGCTTTTGAAATTAACAGTTTGGATGAATTAACACGAGAAGTATTTGGTCCCATTTTACATATTATTCGTTATCGTAGTAATGAATTGGATAAAGTGATTCAATCGATTAATAACACAGGGTATGGTTTAACTTTAGGTATCCATACTCGCATTGAAGAAACTATGCGTTATATTTGCCAACATGTTGCCGTTGGCAATACGTATGTTAATCGCAGCATGATCGGTGCGGTGGTGGGCGTTCAACCTTTCGGGGGTGAAGGTTTATCAGGTACAGGCCCTAAAGCAGGGGGCCCGAATTATCTTTTAAGATTATGTACGGAACGCACGGTAACGATAAATACCACCGCAGCGGGCGGCAATGCGTCGTTGATGTCGATGGGGGAATGAATTCAAACCCGTTCCGACCTTATGACCATGAAAGACCTTCGTGAAGACGCCGTAAATACGTCCTTGTAGGCTCAGGTTCGGCATCCCTGCCTCACATGCTTCACGAAGGCATTCATGGTCATAAGGTCTAGTCCTTTATTCTCCCAACACTATCTCACTCACTCTCACTAAATTAAATCCCTCGCTCGGTACCATAATGACGGAACCAGCGGAACTTAAATCCAGCGGGTGTTGTAATTGATAGCTGACGGGATAAATGATTTCGCTTACGCGAGGAAGCTCAAGTAACTCAGCATTAATAGAAGAAATACGTTGGTTATAGACTTTATTTTTTACATGTTCACCACGTGCTACAATAAAGCTCATCAAACCATAATGTTGTGATTGAAAGTCACTATTGAATCGACGAATGGCTAAAGGAATACGATAACGTTCTGCATGATTCAAGCTAGTGAAATAATCGCTAGAACGTTGTTGTTTCAATTGGATATTTTGTTGATTGCGCATCTGGGTTCGTTCTAGGCACAATTCAACAAAGCTGCGAGGGGACATCAATAACTGACCCTGCGCATCAGACACAGCGGTAATGCAAGGTAATTCAAATACCTGATACACTTTATAGGTATTATCCTTTTGCTTATTGTAGCGAGAACTTTTTTTCTCGGTTGTTATTGGCATGATCAGTGCATCGTTCATTGTATTATTAGCCTTCATTGTTTAATGTAAATGGTGTTGAAAGTAGTTCCCGTAGCCTGGATGCAGCGAAGCGGAATCCAGGATCTCCGCATAAAGAGCCCCGGATTGCGCTAGCGCTCCATCCAGGCTACACAGATTATGCAGTCAATTTGACTCAAGAACATTCAATTACGACCATTGTACAGAAGAAACCTTAAGAAAAGCTTAGGTAATGGGAAAATTTGAAAATATTTTACTGCAGGGGACATTTTATTAAAATTCTCGTCGTCCCGCGATTTATTCGCGGGATCCAGGGGGTATCGATGCGTTCTGGATACCGCGGACAAGCCGCGGTACGACGTGGTTTTAAGATTGTTTTCTCTCGAAAACAATTTTTGTCCCCTGCAGAGAAAATATTTTTTATCCCCAGCACGCGAGTTTTTTGTTACAATGCCCTCAATGTACCGATCGTTCATCCATTCTGGGATGAGAGTCACCCCTAGCTAAGGAAGTTGTATAAAAAATGGCTGGTCAAGATATCGTTTTTGCATTGTTTCTGATTTTTTCAGGTGCGGCTCTACTTTCAACGGCGGCATTATGGACACGTCAGTCTTTATTAGTGGGCTATATGCTGTTAGGGCTAATCCTCGGCCCATCCGTCTTGAATTGGTTCAGTGATTCACGCACTATTTATGAAATTGGTGAAGTAGGCATTATCTTCCTCTTATTCTTACTTGGCTTGCATCTGGAGCCGCAAAGCTTATTGCATATGTTCAAGAAAACTATTTGGGTGGCGGTTTTCAGCTCCATTTTATTTATGGTGGTCGGTACCGCAGTGGGGCTTTGGTGGGGTTTTACCCGCGCAGAAAGTCTAGTGATAGGTGCGGCGATGGTGTTTTCTAGTACCATTATTGGTTTGAAATTATTGCCCACCACCATTATGCATCATCAGCATACCGGTGAAGTCATGATCAGTATTCTATTAATGCAAGATTTACTGGCTATTGTGGCCTTGCTAATTCTGCAGGCACAAGAGTTAGGTGGTATGTCGGTTGGGACTATTGGCTTGATGGTGGTAGCTTTACCCGCGCTGATGCTGACGGCTTTTGGATTAGAGCGGTGGGTACTGCGTCCATTATTCAATAAATTCGATCAAATTCAGGAATATCTCTTCCTGGTAGCCATTGGTTGGTGTTTGGGAATTGCAGAATTAGCGACATTATTTAGATTATCAGCAGAAATTGGCGCCTTCATTGGCGGCGTAGCACTGGCTGCAAGCCCGATTGCTCGTTTCATTGCAGAGAGCCTTAAGCCACTACGGGATTTTTTCTTGGTTGTCTTCTTTTTCGCCATTGGCGCGGAATTTGCCTTGGATTCTCTGGGCGCGATTATTGTTCCAGCGTTAATATTAACGGTGATTGTGATGTTATTAAAACCCACCACTTTTTACTGGTTATTGCATAAAGCCGGTGAACCCAAAGCGGTGTCCTGGGAAGTTGGCATGCGCTTAGGGCAGGGTAGTGAGTTTTCCCTGTTATTGGCGGCATTAGCTGCCAATATTCATGTCATTAATGCGGCAGCCTTTTCTTTAATTCAAGCCACCACCATTTTGACCTTTATTATTTCATCCTATTGGGTGGTGATGCGTTATCCAACACCAATGGCAATGACGGAGAAATTGAGAAGGGATTAGGGATTATATGGGTTTACCTCTATGTCAGATAAAAAGCTTATTTTGCAAAAGAAATCGTCGTCCCGCGGCTTGTCCGCGGGATCCAGAACATGTCGACATGACCTGGATCCCGCGAATAAATCGCGGGACGACGAAGACATTAAAAATTATATGGAATTGACTCTCGACCAGGACACGGGCTTAATCAAACCCGCTCAGTTTATTGAATCGCCCAATCAGGATGCGCGTCCTAGTCGGGATGATATTGATTTAATCGTTGTCCACAATATAAGCCTGCCACCGAATCAATTCAGTGGTCAGGCCGTGATAGATTTTTTTCTGAATAAACTGGATCCGCATGCTGATCCGTTTTTTGCTACCATTCAACATTTACAGGTTTCATCGCATTTCTTTATCCGTCGTGATGGCTCAATAATACAGTTTGTGCCGTTGCATTGTCGTGCCTGGCACGCAGGAATTTCCCAGTTTGCGGGTCGTCCAGCGTGTAATGATTATTCTATTGGCATCGAGCTAGAAGGGGCCGATGATGTTTCTTATACAAAAGAACAATATAATCAATTAGTAGATTTGTGTATTACCCTTATTCGGCATTATACTAAAATAACCGAGGACAGAATTGTTGGACATAGCGATATTGCCCCAGGCCGTAAAACCGATCCGGGTCCAGCTTTTGATTGGCATCATTTTCGACATTTATTAAGAGAGAGAAGATCATGACATTGATATCTATTGTGTTGTGTTTGATTTTAGAGCAATGGCAATCCTTATGGAAACAGTGTAAGCAACATCAATGGTTGGTGCATTATGCTAGCTTTATCCAACGTCATGTTAAAATGGCGGCAGTGATTGGTTCATGGCCAGGAATTATTGTCATCTTGCTACCGTTAGCGGTGGTGGTGGCTTTAATTCAAATTGGGTTGAATCATATTTATTTTGGTGCGCCAGGATGGATTTTTAATACCTTAGTTTTGTTGTATTGTTTGGATGCGCGCAAAGCCCACGCGATGATTCAACATCATTGGCTTAAGCATGTTGCAGCGGCAAAAGCCGATGATTCTGCCAAAGAAAATAATGCTCCGGTTACAGCCAGTACTGCGTTAAGTCGGTTTAATCATGATGTTTTCGCGGTCATTTTTTGGTTTTGTATTTTAGGGGCATTCGGTGCCTTGGTTTATCGCGCGATTATCGTGTGGCGTGAAAATGCAATTTTATCTGACTCTGAATTAAATCGTTATTTTCCTTTGTTGACCATCATGACAGATGTTGCAGACTGGATCCCCGTACGTTTATTGGGTTTAAGCCTAGCTTTGATGGGTGATTTCGCTCCCACATTCCACGCGTGGTGCACACATGTATTCGCAGCACCTTCAGCTAATGAAACCTTTCTGCAAGATTGTGGTAAAGCAGCATTACACAAACGCAATGACACGGCTAATGAAAACGAATGGTTAGATTTAGGCTTTAAAGGTTTAACCACCTGGTTAGTCATATTAGCGTTGATGACGATTGTTGCAGTGGTGCAATGAAGGAAAAATTGTTTGTCCTTTTGGGATTGGGCATTGTCCTCATTATTATTTTTGAAGTATATATCTATGTGCTGCCATTCACGACAATCCCGAAAAAATCCGATGTTATAGTTATATTAGGCTGCAAAGTGAGAGGTACTAAACCAACCTTATTTTTAAGAACTCGTACGCAGCGAGCGATATCTTTGTATCAACAAGGTTATGCCAATACTATTATGGTATCGGGCGGCAAAGGTCATGGTGAGAGAATTTCTGAGGCCGAAGCTGAACGACGGATTTTGTTACAAGCAGGGATTCCGGCCAGTCATATTCTTGTTGAAGATCGCTCTACTAACACCGCTAGTGAAATGAAATACATCAAAAAAATCATGCAAGAACAGGATTTGAAAACAGCGATTATCGTCTCAAATAAGTTTCATCTTCGACGTGCATCGATGTTGGCTAAACGCAATGGTATCGACGCCACTTACAGCGGTGTATTTGTTAAACGTCGACTCGTTCATGAAATTTGTTATTCTTTGAGAGAGATCCCCGCGATAGTGAAGGATTGGATAGTGTCGAAGCCGGGATGAAGCGCGGTAATGAGGGATCCCGCATTACGCCGCGTTTTAGAACAGTGGCAATAATGAATGCTTGAGCGTGGCTAATGGCAGGCTACAATCGGTTACGTACCCGAGTTCTCTGTTTTCTCTGGACAATAGTAAGTTTTTACAATTTTATCATTAGGTGTGATTGATTCTAGCTTAATATCGAAACCCCATAACGAATGTAAATATTTCAATACCTCATCAGTGGTGTCAGCCAAGGGTTTTCCATTTTGTTCAATATGGCGCAGGGTGAGGGCACGGTTGCCGCGTATATCAACGTTATAAACTTGTATATTAGGTTCAATGACACTCAAATTATATTGATTAGATAACGCTTCACGAATATGACGGTATCCTGCTTCATCATGAATGGCGGTAACGACTAATTCTGTATTGTCAGGATCATCAAATAAAGTAAATAATTTCATGTCTCGAATAACTTTAGGCGAAAGATATTGAGCTATAAAACTATCATCTTTAAAATTTTGCATGGCAAAATTCATCGCACTCAACCAATCTTGTTGAACTAAATCAGGAAACCATAATTTGTCTTCTTCAGTGGGTTGTTGGCATATGCGTTTAATATCAGAAAATATATTAAACCCTAACGCGTAAGGATTGATGCCATTAAAATGGGGGGAATCAAAACGATGTTGGTGTATTAAGTTAGTATGATTTTCAATAAACTCTAACATAAACTCATCAGACAATAAATGTTCATCATACAGCGTATTGATAATAGTGTAGTGCCAAAAAGTAGCCCATCCTTCGTTCATGAGTTTAGTTAATCGTTGTGGATAAAAATAGCGAGCAATTTTCCTCACAATGCGAATCACTTCACGTTGCCAAGATTCTAGTAGTGGCGCATTTTTTTCTAAAAAATATAAAATATTTTCTTCTGGCTCTTTTGGAAATTGCGACGTAATATTTTTCGTGGTTTTTTTATGTTTGTCACTAGATGGGATAGTGCGCCATAAATCATTTACCTGTGCTTGCAAATAAGTCTCGCGCGATTTTTGTCGAGCCTTTTCTTCTTGTAAAGTCAGCGCTTGAGGCCGTTTATAGCGATCCACACCATAATTCATAAGTGCATGACACGCATCTAATAAAGATTCTACGGCAGTTAGACCGTGCTTCTCTTCACATTCAGAAATGAAATTACGCGAAAATACCAGATAGTCAATAATAGACTCCGGACTAGTCCAGGTTTTAAAAAGATAGTTGTTTTTAAAGAATGAATTGTGGCCATAACAAGCGTGAGCGATAACCATCGCTTGCATAACGAGAGTATTTTCCTCTAGTAAATATGCAATACATGGATTAGCATTGATAACCATTTCATACGCTAAACCAGATAACCCATGTTTATAACTTCGCTCAATGTTGACATATTGCTTGCCGAACGACCAATGATAGTAGCCAATAGGCATGCCGACAGTCGCGTAATTATCTATCATTTGCTCTGAATTAATAATTTCTAAATGGTTCGGGAATGTATCCAGCTTATAATCAGCAGCGACACGGGCAATTTCTCGCTCATATTGTTTAAGCGTGTCGAAACTCCACTCCGAACCTGTAGGAAGGTGTTTATGTTTTTTCATGTATTTTTACGCCTAAATAATTCGTGGAAAACCGGGTAAATATCTTTCAACTCATTAATGGCACGCATGGAAAAATTAGTAAACTCTTCCTGAAGGGTAGTATAGGTGCGCCACAAACTTTGATGATGTCGCGGCATGATTTCAACATAAGCGTAGTATTGTACGTAGGGCATAATGAAATTTTTTAATATTTCACTGCATAAAGGCGAATCGGCATT